>CAIYUD010000046.1 GCA_903929325.1 uncultured Opitutia bacterium
CGTAGTTGATACGTCCATCAGCACCGACGCCGTAGTGAACGGCCTTATAAAATTTTCCGGAAAAGTTAGCAGCATTACCGTGCGTTAAGTGGCCGCCGTGGGAAAGATTCATCGTGAGGATTTTATCCCCAGGGACGAGGGTTGCTAAATATACGGCAGCATTTGCTTGGCTACCCGAGTGCGGCTGGACGTTGGCATGATCGGCACCGAATAGTTTCTTCGCCCGGTCAATCGCGAGTTGCTCGACGATATCGACAAATTCGCAGCCGCCATACCAGCGTTTACCGGGATAACCTTCAGCGTACTTATTTGTGAGGATGCTGCCCTGAGCTTCCATCACAGCTGGAAGTGTGAAATTTTCGGAGGCAATTAACTCTAAGTGAGACTGTTGCCGACGAAGCTCAGATTGAATCGCACTGGCGATTTCTGGATCTAGCTGCGCAAGGGGGATATTACGAATGGCGGTCATGGATTTAGAAATTAAGTGAGAGGTTCGATTTGTCCAATTCGGCGAGCATGTCGACCGCCTTCAAACTCTGCGGCCAGGAAAGCCTCAAGGCATTGAGCCGCAAGTTCGGGCGAGGTATAGCGACGGCCGAAGCAAATGACATTGGCGTCGTTATGCTGACGGCAAAGTCCGGACATCTCGACATTATGAACCAGGGCTGCGCGAATGCCGGCGACTTTGTTCGCCGCAATCGAGATACCCACACCCGTCGAACACACCAATACGCCAAATCGGCTATGTCCCGAAAGAATGTCAGCGGCGACCGCTTGAGCGTAGGTTGGGTAATCACAGGACTCTTCCGTAAAGGTCCCGCGATCTACAACGGTGTAACCGCGCGATTGTAGGTACACGAAGAGGGTTTGCTTGAGTGCAAGACCCGCATGATCGGAACCAAGGCTGATGGAGAAAGTCTTGCTCATGCAAATCGCTCCTTAAGGCATGCGACGACAGAGGGGATGGCTTCAATCACGGAATCACGACAGGCCTCATATTCCCCTAAATTTCCGCCAAACGGGTCAGGAATATCACGTCCAGCTGTCATTGGCAGTTGTTCACGCAGGCGCTGAACCACTTTGGGCAAGTTACTGAATCTCGATTTCAGAGCCTCAACATGGCCGGCGGCCATACCGAAAATCGCAACGGCACGATCAACCGTCGCCTGATCCAAGGGACAACTACAATGGCCTGATAAATCGAGGCCTATCCGAGCCAGAGCTTTCACCGCATTATCAGAGGCGGGATCGCCTGGATAAGCACCAATACCCGCTGAGACGATATGGAGCTGTGCCAACTTTCCACCTTCCTTGGCGAGTGCAGCCCGCAATAAAACCTCGGCCATGGGACTGCGGCACGTATTGCCCGAACAAACGAGAACAACCATGTCGCGTTCAGCAGGCATAAACAGAAGCGTGGAGTCTATCCGCTCGGGTTCAAGCGTTCAAGCAACGCCATCACGACGAAGTTGCCGGGCGCCTATATCCCTACGGTAGTGACAACCCGCAAAGCGCACCTGAGGGGCCACCGCATAAGCCTTTTGCGCAGCCTCGGCGAGGGTCGCACCGTGGGCGACAATACCTAACACCCGACCGCCCGAGGTCACCAAAGCCCCATTAGGCTGACGCTGAGTGCCACCATGCAGGATATCGACCCCTTCAGGAAGTTGGGCAGGGAGTTCGATAGTATCCCCAATCCTAACAGCCGCAGGGTAGCCGTGGGCAGCTAAAACGACAATGAGGGTCGCACCTGGACGAAGCCGGACATCCGCTGCCCGGAAAGTACCGCGGGCAATCGACTCCATAATCTCCACAGGGTCGGTCTCCATGGAGGGCATTAAAACTTGGCACTCGGGGTCGCCGAAGCGGACGTTAAATTCAACGACGCGCGGCCCACGATCGGTCACCATAATCCCAACATAAAGTGTGCCGCGGTAATCAATCCCGTCCGAAATCAAACCACGCAAAGTTGGTTCAATAATTTCTTTGCGAATACGGATTTCGATTTCTGAAGTGACCACACCGGTCGGAGAATATGCACCCATGCCTCCAGTATTGGGACCCGTGTCGCCCTCGCCTACCCGCTTATGATCCTGGCTCGGCGGCAGCATTAAATACTGTTCACGACAAACCATCAGCATGATGGAAGCCTCTTCGCCTTGCATAAACTCTTCGATGAGAACCTCGTCGCCGCTGGTACCAAAAATCTTGGCCTCGAGCATTTCACGCAAAGCGATTTCTGCTTCGTTTAAATTCTGAGCAATTACGACGCCTTTGCCCGCAGCAAGTCCCGAAGCCTTCAACACCGCAGGGAACGGGCGCTGGGCAAGGTACTCCAAGGCAGGAGCAACCGACGTGAAGGACGCTGCATCCGCGGTTGGAATTTTATGACGGACTAAGAAATTTTTGGTGAACACCTTGCTCGCTTCCAACTGAGCACCTGCAGCACGCGGACCATAGGCAAGCACACCGGCGTCTTCCAAGACATCAACCACGCCTGCCGCGAGGGGAACCTCGGGGCCAACTAAAACTAAATCGATGGACAGTTTGCGGACGAGTTCGAGGACCTCAGAAGGACGACTGATATTACACGCCAGACACTCTGCCTCGAGCGCCATGCCGCCATTACCGGGAGCAACTTTAACCGACGCAACCCGAGCACTACGCAGGCAAGCCTTGAGCAGTGCGTGCTCGCGGCCACCCGAGCCGAGAATGAGGACGTGCAGTTTGTCTGGAGTCTCCATACCCCACCCTTGCACGAGCTGAGGGGGAAAGGAAACAGGAATGCACGTATTCCCCAAAGAATCCGACCCGGACAAAGTCCGGGTCGAAAGTGGTGCTCAGGCAGGGACTTGAACCCTGACGCCTTTCGGCACATGCACCTCAAGCATGCGTGTCTGCCATTCCACCACCTGAGCGTGGGAAGAAGCGGCAAAGTGCCATACGCTTTGCCCTGCGCAAGAAAAAACCGTACCACCCCACGCTTGCCAAGCCGCTAGAGGTGGGAAGAGTTAAGGGGCAATGTCCCCCGACCCTGAATCCAAGAAGCCCGCTAATAACCCAATCGACCTGTCGTCGCTTGGCTTTGGCCCCTCATGGACTTCAGGTCCAACCGAGAGCGTTAAGGCAGGTGGCGGTGGTCGCAGCTCACGCGAAGATCGTGACTCGCGCGGCCCGCGGCCCGGAGGCGACCGTCGTGGCCCACGCCCAGATGGCGATCGTCGAAGCGGTCCACGGCGCGAAGGCCGTCGTGAAGAACAACGCGAGGCTCCACGGCGCGAACCCGAACTCATGCGCCCTGTGGTGGTCGCAGAGTTTTACCCAGACGACGCAAAGTTCGAAGCCCTAGGTAAAGCGATGCGCGACAGCCAAGTCACCTATGAGCTCTTCGATGTCGCTAAACTAATCTTAGATAAAGAAGACCGGCTCTCCATTGTCATCAAGCCCGTCAACCCTGAGGGCAAGCTCTGGCAATCCATCCCTGATGGCATGCCCTTCCTCAGCGAAGCAGAAGCCACCGGCCATATCGCATCACGCCACCTCGCCACATTCTTCGACACCACTGAAGTTGAAGTCGAAGCACCCAAGGGGAACTTCCAAATGGTGGGACGTTGCCCTCAGACGCGCGAAATTCTAGGCGCCCCTAACCACCACGATTGGATGCGTCGCATCCGCGAACACCACTCGCGCTACTTTAGTGCGATGTCCTTTGACCGTTTCAAAGCGTCCATCGAAATGGTGCGCGAACCCGAAGTGGTTGCCGCTTGGATTCAATCCCTCTCGCGCCAGCTTCACTACGTACCCAAAGATCGCCAAGAAGGTGAGCCAGAAAAACTTGAGTCGCTCGATGCTGCGAAAGCTTTCTTGCTTGCGCACCGACGCGAGACCGCTGTCCGCGAACTACCTTGGGTGCGCTTTGCCGGACGTCTCATTGCCGAGATGCCTGTAGGCCCTCTGCGTGACTCCGTACTCTGGCTCATTGAAGAGCAGCGCCTCTTCCCCCTCTCGACCGCCAATGGTATCCGCGGTCGCCTCCGTAAAGAAGGCTTCCATCTCTACAAGCGCGGATCGAAAGGCATCACCTATGTTTGCGGAGTCCGCCGTCGCTGTCGCGATGACCGTACAACCTTCTCCGCCAGTATGACGCGGATTTTTGCCGAACTTGATAAAAAGCCAGGCATGAATGCGAGTCAGTTGGCCGCACGTATTTTAACGGACAAAACCAACGAAGAAGAAACCAAGCTGGCAGCGACAGATATCCTCTTCCTGATTGCCCAAGGCTTTGTCGCCAAGTTGCCCAACGGCACCCTGCACGCGCAGCCCGTTATTCAAACAGCCGCCGATGCCAAAAAAGTTGCCGACGAAGACGCGGCCGCTGACAAACCGGGTGCCGAAGCCGAAGAAGGCGAAGCGAAGGCCTAAAGGTTACTTTCCGGATTTTGGGACGGGCATCGGATGCGCCTTCAGCAACTCCTCGGCCGTCCAAAATGTCGAACGGTCCTTCGTCTGTGCGCGCACTTTGGCCACAGTTGATTCACGCACGATCGGCAAACGATTACCAAAGGCATTACGCACGTAAATAAGGACGGCAGCAATCTCACGATCCGTCAGCAGCTCTCGAAGGGCCGGCATTGGCGGCGAGCCTGTTTCAGGCCGGTACAGCTTCTGCTTCACTTCAATCGGCCCCGCTAAGCCATTGAGGACAATCTTAATGATACGCTCATCGGAACCCTGTAACCATTCCGATCCGCTAAGTGGAGGGAATGCTGGAGAAAGCCCTTTGCCGTCCTTCTGGTGACATGTCATGCACGAGGCATCGCGTGAATAAATCTGCCGGCCTAATTCCCAGAGCTCCCTGTTTTCATTGAGTAACCAATAAGGGATTTTGGGCTCCGCAGACTCTCGCGCATAAGCGAGCACCTCTTTTGCTAGTGACTTTGCCTCGGCAAATGTACCCAGCTGCTGCGCTGTCTCATGGAGGCAGTACTGGATATACTCGTCCTTATCTTCCACAACTTGCTGCGAAATTTGGAGCGCACGCAGCGCATCCACTTCCCCAAAGAAACTACAGACACGGACCACCTCGAGTCGCACGCGCGGGTGTTCATCTTTAATGGCAACCTCCAGTCGATCCAATCCATTAGGCACGCGATCACGCCAGTAACCTAAAACTCGCACGGCTTGAGCACGTGCACGTGGCTCAGGCGAATTCAAGACAGCATCCAGCAAGCCAATGTTCACGACATCGAACCACTGGTGCACCCACAGCGCTTCGAGGCGATGGTGTTCATAGTTGGGGTCTTTGACATCAAGTCCGCGCTCCCACTTTTGCGTAGCCGCAATAACCTCACGAGCGGGATGCGTCTCGAGTTCGAGTTTAGCGCGCAGTCGGACGTCATCTTCAGGCTCCTTAAGTAATTCAAGCAACGCAGGTACAGGCTGACCTGCGACTGCCTTCGGCACGAGCAAGGGCCTAGAGGGATACGTGATGCGATAAATGCGGCCGTGCCCATGGTCGCGATTAGGGTCGCGCAAGTGATGCTGTAGGTGGCCGATGAGTTGCTGACACCAATCCAAGACATAAATGGAGCCATCCGGAGCAACGGAAACAGCGACTGGGCGAAAATGGGGCGCCTTACTGACATCGCCTTGAACTAAGCCCGCTTCCAAGGTCTGCCCCACAACACCCGAACCCACCTCAGACATCTTCACACGGAAAATCCCGAGATAGCCGATAACGTTACAATTAAGGAACTGTCCTTGCCAATCGTCCGGGAAATGGCGGCTGCTTATTAAACCGTTCGCCGCTGCTGGCCGCGAGGGACGATCCCAGAACTGCAGCATCTCCGGATGCCTACCTTTATCAAGGTGACCTGAAAATGCGGGTCCGAAATAATTCAGATTCCCCGAGGCATCGGTAATTAAGTCGTTACCCCAGTAGTCAAATACGCGACCATGTGGATTCGCGAAACCGTAGGGAACATGTCGACCGAACTTTCCGGTATTGGGTTCATAACGGTAAATACAGCCGTCTTGATTTCGAACGAGCCCCCAAGGCGACTCAACTGAAGTCCGGTGAAACACCCCATCGCTAAGATAAACAGCGCCACCTGGCTCACGACACAACGAGTTGGTAGTATGGTGAGAGTCAGCCGAGTCCATCCCTTGCAGCAACCTCTCCACAGTTTCACCACGGCCATCACCGTCGGTATCACGAACCCACCAAAGGTTGGGCGCTTGCATCAGTAAGACGCCACCTTTGTAAAACTGGAAACCCGTTGGACATGAAAGGCCGTCGCGGAAAACCGTCGTGCGAGCTACTTTGCCTGTCTTGGCATCAAGATCGAGAACGAGTAATTTGTCGTTCGGTTTTTCGGTGGGACGTGGCTCAGGATAGCTCGGCCAAACTGCGACCCAGAGACGTCCTTTCGGATCAAACCCCATTTGCACAGGATTCACCAACTCGGGCACGGTCGTCTCATCAGCCACCAATTCAATTTTGCAGCCTTCAGGGAGTTTTAAGTACGGAATCGTGGCCTCGCCCGTCAGGTAGTCTATAACCTCTGTATTTGCATCGACGAGGTCGACAGGCGGCAAAGGTAACAGAGCGGGAGTTTCCTTTTTGCCCTGAGCTGTCGTCCAAATAATCCGATCGCCATTCGCAGTGAGCACATCGCGCTGTGCCAGCTCCTGACCCATGGTCATGGCATTACTTACCTTCGCATCAGGGTCTTTGGCAGAGCCATAGAGAATGCGCGAGCGGTCACCGTAAATATTGAATTGGTCAACGGTGCGGAAGCGAGAGAACCACTGACGGTTCTTTTCTAAGACCGCCGAACGCACGCGCGCAACGAGAGCGCTATCAACAACAGGTGCAGCTTTACCGAAAAGTAATTGGAAATACCCAGGAGCAATTGCGCAATCGCCCGCTTCATTCAAGCGGATGCCGTTGATTGTCCAATCCACAGAGCCATGCGTTTTAAAGATGCGCAATGCATGCGAGAAAAGGTCTACACATGGAATGCTTTTCTCCGCAGCAACCTCACGGACCGCTTGAGCATAGAGTGCAAGATTGACGTTCAAGTCAGGCTCACCTGGAGAGACCTGCTGCGCTAAAGGTGTAACCAAAACAATGCGTGGTTTTCCTTGTCCGTAATCAGCTGCCAATCGCTCTGCCACCCAACGACCAAGGTCTTGCTTGAATTGTTTCAAGCCAGCTTGTCCGGCAAAGGATTCATTAAAACCCCACTGAGCGATAATGACACTCGCATGAAAATCTGCGCCTGCTTGGTAGACGATTTTTCCATTTCCATGAGGAAGTGTAACTGTTCCGGGCTTCATATCTAGGAAGTAACTGAGGCTAGGCACGCCTTCGCTTCGTGGACGCGCCGCAACCTCATCCCCTGTATATGCAAGATTACGGACGACACATTCCTTGTCGGCATACGCGACATGGATCAGTGTTTCGAGCCAAGCGGTATGCTGTTCCGCTTCCATTGCCCCTGCCCCAACGAAAGCGATGTGATCGCCCTTACGCAGCACCAGCGCAGGACCCGAAACTTCTTCGGCAAACACCGAACTACAGACAATGAGGCCGAGTATTAAAAAGCGCATCGATGTTGTTATCGATTGGAGGGAATGAAGTCCGCAGCCTTCACGCCTTTGCGAAAACCATTAAAAGCATAATCACTTGGCTTATAAATTCCAACGGGCTCAACGTCAGCACTCGCGGGCACCTCGAGGCCTAAACCCCAGTAGCTAGCGTTCACAATCAAGCGGCGTAAGTTTACGTCTACCAAATCCGACGCCGAAGCCATCGTGGTACAAAACACGCGCTGTTTAACACCGTTGGGTCGGGGAAATTCACGAATCCATGCGACGGGCATCGCCGGCTGATTCACGGGTTGCTGGACTTTATCCGTACTGCGCTCTTTTAATTTCGTGGAGAGAGCCGCCTGAGGACTCATATCGACGAGCACATTTCCGCGGAGAAGAATTTGAGCGTCAGCTGGGGGGTAAACCTCGTAAACATCTGTCTTCGCAAATATCTCACCCACACCATTGAGAACGGGGTGCGATGCATGATTTGATTCAACAGAGGTACGGGTCGCTTCAAATGCGTGGTGACCCCAGTGACTAATCCAACCAGCCCCGAGTACCTGAGGCCCGAACTGATTGTAGTTCAGAAAGCTTCCCGCTTTATACTGAAATGCGTGCGTACTCGTACGTAAGGCGATGACAGGCACACCGCGCTGCATGGCTGCATCAAAACGTGCCATGTCTGCATCGGGCCAGCGACGGAACCGAAGTCCTAAAATAAATAATTCAGCTCCCTCCATCTTCTCGGGAGCCCCCAGTAATTCCGCATTATTAGGATTAATGGTACCATCGGCATCGTGAGAGAAGAGCACGGTGCAGCGCATACCATGTTTCGCTAATACCTGCGCCAGCATAGGTAAGGATTCTTCAGATCGGTATTCCTCGTCCCCTGCGAAGAGAACGACCTTACGTCCATCTGCTGGCCCGAAGGAGACCCAACCTGGCCCAGCCTCTGCTGCATGTAAGCTAGCAGACAGCAAAACTGCAGCCAAAAGCGGACGGAGGAAGCGCATCTCAGTCAAACAGAGAGAAATGCGATCGGTTCCAGATTATCTCCAATGCTGTGCAATCCAAGGCGTTGGCAGAACACGTCGGTACCACTTTCCGCTTCGACCGACCAAAGCGTCAGGCGGATTAGGCAATCCATGGAAGACAATGATGCGAGCTTCTGCCGGAATTTCTGGGACCTGGAAAAGTGAAAAAGGGAACCACTTTACACAGTGGCGCTTAAAGCTACGGCACCAAGTTTCGGGCCAATAGCTAACTTTATTTTGTGCGGTCAGGTAAGCAGTCAGATACTCCTGCTCATTACGGTGAAGTTTACGCACGGAATCGAGGTTCGCACGGAAGTGGTCAAGCACGTCGGCATGCGCTCCAGCTGTCCAACGGTAAACCGATGAATTCCCGGTATAGTCACCCTTCGACCAATCGCGAATAATCACGAAGTCTCCGGGTTGCTGGAAAAACTCAGCCAGCCGTCCGACAATCACGATATCGATATCTAAAAAGAGAACAGGTCCTTTGAGTTGAGGTCCACCGGGGGCAGTCAGCTCAGGAGAAAAGGAAACCAGTTTTGTCCATCCGCGCTCGGGGCTTCCGGGTGGTAATTGAAGACTCGGGATCGGGAACGTTTCGATACCCGCGTTTAACCCTGAGCTGTCATCCGTCAGACAAACAAACCGGAAGGCAGTCGACATATGACGCGTAACCATGGCATGCAGCCGATTAACATATTCGGGCCCATACTTTTTGCCCCACTTCATGCAAAGGAATGTCGCCATGCGTATACCCAGCGTGGGCGATTCATGGCTTGCCGACAATGCTTTAGACAATTCAACGCCGCAGGGCGTAGAAACCCGGGGTCCACGTCCAACGTGGATCATGAA
>CAIYUD010000047.1 GCA_903929325.1 uncultured Opitutia bacterium
ACGCCTAACGACGTGCCTTGAGACATAAAAAAGCCCGCTCTTTCGCGGGCTTTTTTATGGTTAAAAACCTTAGGGCGAAATCACTTCGTGAGTGGATGCTCAGAAAGAACCTCTTTCGGGCTATACTGACCACGTGCACCGATTGATTTACGGATCTCAGCCACCTTCGTATCCATGACAGGGGAAGCTGTATTACCCCAGGCTTGGCGAACATAGGTAGCGATATTGGCGACCTGAGAATCCTTCAACCCCGCACCGATGTTGGGCATGTTGTTGTTGTAGGTTGCGCCCTTCACTTGGACCTCACCAACCATACCCGCGAGAATGATTTTGATCATGCGGCTTTCATCTCCTGCAACCCACTCCGAACCTGCGAGAGGCGGGTACACGCCCGGCTGACCTAGACCAGTCACTTGGTGACAAGATGCGCACTGAATCGCGAAGAGCTTCTCACCCTTCGCAGCATCAGGCTCAAAGGCCTTAGGACCACTGTCAGCGACGACCTTCACGGCATCGAGGTCAAAGGTGGAGGCAGAAAATCCGGCTGAATTTCGGCTAAGATAAACGCCAGCCCAGAAGCCAAAGGCGCAAAAGACGAAGACAATAAAGACAGGGATACCAGCGAAGCCTTCGTGCGGTTCTTCCTTCTCGCGGGCGAGTTGGCTATGCACCTCGGTCAATTTACCGTCAGAAAAGTCCTCGGTAAAAGGGCGCCCCGACGCAGGGTTGCGGGGCTGATTACGTGAGTCGTTACGACGGTCATTCATGGCATCATTCCTTTAGCTTAGCTTCAGGTGAGTTATAGTCCAAGCGTAGCGAGCGCAGGTAAGCGACGAGATTGCGACCGCGTTCGCTCGGAACCCACTCGTAGCCAGCTGGAGCGGCTGCGCTATGTGTGGGAGGGACGTGAATGGCATCCTTGGAGGGTGTTGCTCCTGCACGACGCAACTCGAAGAGTTGGCGGAAGGAAGGCATATTCGAGCCCGGGGACGTGATCTGGGGATCAAAGAGATGGAGGTAATGCCAGTCGTCGGATGATTGACGCCCACCAATGTCCGCAAGGTCAGGACCCGTACGCATGGTCCCAAGCAACACGCGATCCTGTAGAATATAGTCGCGAGAGACAGTTGAGCGCTGACCCCAGCCACGAGCGATATCGCCACCCATACCTGCTGGGCGAACTTGTTGCGAATGGCAGTAATTACAGCCCTGGGAAATATAGACATCCTTACCCTGAATGGCATAGCCAGAAGCCTTACGTGGGTACAACTGCCCACCTTCTTCAGAGGCCACCGGAACGAGCCCAGCTTGTTGAATCTGGCTGCTCAACACCAAGCCGCCCCACGAGAAGGCGATGGTGAAAAATACACCGGCATAAATAAGGTACAGATTTTTCATCGAGCAAACAGGGTTGGTCCTTGGCGTTTTTCAGCACGCGGTGCGAGCATCCAAAGGACGTGTGCGCAGAAGACGATGTGTCCAAGCGTCATGAGCGATCCACAAATCGTGCGTGCGTAATTCCATGGTTCAGCGGCCGCTGCGATTTGCGCAGGGGTCATCACGGCGGCATTCCACTGCATGCCTTGCATCCAACCATGAATACTCATCACGACGACATACCCAATGGTACCAATCGCACAGAGCCAGAAGTGAAGGTGAATCATGGCAGCCGAAGGCCACTCGCGCTGTGCGAGGCGTGGCAGAATGAAGTAAAACGCACCGAAGAGAGCCATCGTCAGGAAGGCATGCATCCCATGGTGGGCATGTCCTATCGTGAAGTTCGTAAAGTGAGTGACTGCATTCACATCGCGCAATGCCATCAACGAGCCAGCGAAACTGGAGAGCGTGTAATTCATGGCACCGAAAACAGTGAAGCGCAGTGTCGGGCTACCCCAAATCGCACCCCAAGCCTGCGAGCTCGTGGTCGTATAGTGGAAGTTAATGGCCGTCACGAGCACAGGGATGACCATCATGACGGAGGCTACGATGCCGGCAGACTGTAGCCATACGGGCACTGGACCTCCGAGGAGGTGATGGATGCCTGCCCAATTGTAGAACAAGGCAAATGTCCAGAAGCCAACGACAGAGAGGTAATAACTGTGGATCGGACGTCCCAGTACCTTCGGGATAAAGTAATACATGGAAGCCACACCCACCGGTGTGAGGAAGAGGCCGATTGCGTTATGACCAAACCACCAGTTGGTAATCGCCTGGACGGTTCCGCGTGCAGGGAACCAGAGGATCATCATTTGCGCGACCAAGTAGAGAATAGGCAGCCAGAACATCGCTGCCAAAATGTACCATTGAGAAACGTAAACGTGCGTCGTCTGACGGCGGGAGAACGCGACCACAGACCAGAGTCCAATGAGAAGGAAGCAAACCCCAAGCACAGGGGCAACTTCACGTGGCATTTCCAACCACTCCACTCCGGTCATCTGACCGCCAGCGATAGCGAACATGCCATAGACGAGGGTCAGGTTCCAACCAATGCCACCGAGAATTGGCACCCAGCCGTTGCGCAACTCCGCACGCGAGAGTCGGTGCATGAGCCAAATGCTCACCGCAAAAATGGCATTAAAGGACCAGCCGTAAGCCACCATATTCAAGTGGAGGGTACGGGAACGTCCGAAAGTCAGCGCTTCAATATTTAAGAACTCGGGAATGTGTAACTTGATAGCTGAAATAACCCCGAAGATTGAGCCAATGACCAACCACAGTGCCGCCATCACCGTAAAGAAGACCACGGGCGAACGCAGGGAGCGGTCAATCTGGGCAACACGACTGAGATTACCCTCCGCAAGAGGATTGTGTCGGTTAAGAATATTTTGGACGGACGGCGATGACATGGAAGTAGGTTATTGAGGGAAACGATCCTGGACGACGCCCTCAGGCTCATCGGCATCAAAGATAGACCGGGAATCGCGCTCGAGATCGTCAAACTGTCCGCTGCGACGAGACCACGAAAGCGCCCAAATAGCAGAGCCTAAAAAGACCAGACCAAGGAGAAAAATCCCGAGTAACGATAAATCCCAAAACGACTCTGCAGGTGCGGGTGACATTATTTTGTTGGCTGTGACTGTGTGCGGAACTTTGCGAAGGCGTCATTATCCGCCGCCAAAAGTGCCATGGCTTGATCAATCGGCACACGGTAGGTGCCGTCAGGATTGCGGCCAGGCTGTGTGAGGGTCGCCTGCGCTTTCACCTCTAGCTCCCGGCGCAACTGAATTTGCTGAGCGCGGTAAGCGGTGTCCGCCGGGGTCGAAGGCCGAGTCAAGAAGTAGGCTGTCGCAATCGAGCCAAAGGCGACGACGACGAACGCAACTGCTCCAAGCCAGGAGAGTGCACTGCGTGAATTATCATTCATGGTATTCGAGGGATTCGCTTATGCGTGGGTCGTGAACAGGGATGCACTCGGCGTTACGCACCGTGCGCAGGAAGATTGCGAAAACAAGGGCGCCAAAACCAAGCACCGCAAGCAGGTCGAGTCCGAGCTGTGGGACTAAGAAGTCATTCACATGGAAGCCGACTTCACTGTGATCATGGATCTTCCGAGGGATTGCATTCCACCAGAGGTCAACGAGCCCACCGACAAAAATCAAACTGGCAACTGCCACAATACGGCTGGCGATAATCTTGGTGCGGTAGAAGAGCAGAAGGATAAATGGCAGCAGGAAGAATCCGAACACCATGAACATCGAAACCCACCACCACTGACTCTTCTCGCCAGTGACAGCATCGATTTCGCGAATATTGTACCAGAAAGTTTCTTCGGGAATATTCGCGTTATAGATAATAAAGTACTGCGAGAAACTAATGTAAGCCCAGAAGACCGTGAACGCTAACATCAAGCACCCGAGTACGTGGCGATGGGCCTGATTGAGCATTCCGCCAAGCCAGCCACGGGTCGAAAGTAGGTGCGTCAGAATGACGGTCACAGAAAGCGCCATGCGAATGGACAATGTGAAGAACCAAACGCCATACATGGTGGAGAACCAGTGATAGGACAAAGCCATCAAGCAATCGAAGGCCAAGAACGTAAGCGTCAGGGCAGCGACGGGTACGCCAGCTGCGGAAATAGCATGAAGGGTATGTGTATGGCCTGCCGTGCGATCACCGTCTTGACGGAAAGACCAATGGCGCAATGCCCAACCGAGACCACCAAAGGCAACGATGTAAAAGCCGATGCGCCCCAAGAGGAAGGGTTCATTTAAGAACCAGGATTTCGCGTGCGCGGCGTGATCCGTGGCACTTGTCCACTCCCATACCGCATGGCGGACGGACGGATTAAACGCGAGCGGAGCCACTCCCAAGAGAATGACAATGGGTAAAGCAGGGAGTAAAAATTCCCACGACCGACGAATAATCGGCGCCCAACCGGCGTCAAAGAGCCGGGTAATCATTGTAAGCATCAAAACACCAATCAAAACGGAGGCCCAAAACATCGCACCGTAAAGTAGCGACATTTGATTGCGGGCACCTTCCTCCAGTGGCGTGAAGAAGGCGAAGCCATAAACGGTACCGATGCAAACCGCAGCAATCGCAGCAAGCAAAGGCCAGCGCGCAGACCAGGCAGAAGGAGAACGAGAGTCGCTCATGACAAAGTGTTATTTAACGGAAGCCTTTACAGAGGCAGGGGTGAGTTCGGGAGGACAAGCTTGTGAAAGTTGCAGTGCACGAAGGTAGGCAACAACCGCCCAGCGCTCCTCTGGGGAAAGATAAGCGGCATAAGGCTGCATAGTGTTTTTACCATTCGTAATGACATCAAAGATCTGCCCATTGGGGTAAGCGCGGTAGAGTGCGGTCTGCAGATTTGCGATGGTGGGAATATTTTCAGCACCTTCGATCGCCGAGCGGGCTTTCAAAATACCATTTCCGTCGGCAGCCGCGCCGTGACACACTGCACAATAAATCCCGAACTTCTTCTGGCCGAGTGCGAGGACGGATGAATCAACGACGTACGGTAAAAGTTGTCCATCAGCTCCCTGGGTAAGCGATTGTACAGGGAAATTAGGAATGAAAGCACCGGATGCGTCTTTACCGCTGACGAAACTTGGGTTGAGCGTTTGGACGTGGCGGTAGTTGGCCGAAAGAACGCGTGGTGTTTCTAAGCCTGTACCACGCGCAACCGTGCCGGGGACAGCTGGACGCGATGCACTGCCATCGGCAAAGAAGGTGCTCACCCCCTGCGGGTCGTACTTGGACTGATAATCCATGTCATCGAAAACATAGACGGGAGTGTCCTTAGAAGTCTTCCCTTGGATACCGAGGAAAGAAATTGTGGCGACCGTGAGGAAGCCGAGAATAGCAAGTGCGATGCGCATGGGTTCAGTCGCGGACGAGGGTGATGTCTTGCCCGCCGAGTGAGGCGAGGAAGTCGTAAGCTTTGTCAGGGTTGCCGAAGTGAGGGTCGGTCACTTCAAGCACCACCATAAAGGCGTCATCCGAAACGCGTATAAATTGTGGCACGTCGAAGAGCGGATGGTGGTGACGGGGCAGACGATTAAAAATAAATTGCCCGAAGAATGTGCCAAATGCCGCAAAAAGAATGGTGCACTCGTAAAGCACAGGGAATGGATAAATGACACTCCAGTAAGGCTTCGCGCCGACAATCAGCGGGTAATCGAAACTGTTGGTATACCAGGTGAGCAAACAGCCCGTCACAAAGCCAGTGATGCCAGCGAGTAATGTTACGCGGGGAATCGAAGAGCGTGGTAGCCCCATGGCTGCGTCCATACCGTGAATCGGGAATGGGGTGTAGACGTCCCATTTCTTCCAGCCGGCATCGCGGATGCGCTCTGCAGCATGGAAGATTTCAGCGACGCTGCGGAAACTGCAGGCGACGCCAAACACGCGCTCTTCACGGCGTGGTTGAGTATCTTGAGGAGAGTGGTCGTTCATCGTTGTGCGTACTCCGTGCTCAGTGGGCGTGTGGATCTGCCTGCGGGATGACAGATTTTATTTCCGCCATCGGCAGAAGTGGAAGGAAACGGATAAAGAGCAGGAAGAGGACCGAGAAGAAGCCGAACGTGCCAAAGAAGGTGAAGATATCGACGATGGTTGGACTGTAGTAACCCCAGCTCGAAGGCAGGTAGTCGTTAGCAAGTGAAGTCACCGTGATGACGAAGCGCTCAAACCACATACCCACATTCACAAACAGACAGATAATCCAAACCAAGGCGTGGTTTTCGCGCACAGCCTTGAACCAGAAGAATTGAGGGGAGATGACGTTGCATGTCACCATGATCCAATAAGCCCAGGCATACTGGCCGAAGGCTCGGTTAATAAATGCGAATTTCTCGAAAGGGTTACCGGAGTATGCAGCGATGAAGAACTCTGTCGCGTAGGCATAACCCACCATCGAACCTGTGGCCAAGATGATCTTGGTCATATTGTCGATGTGGTACTGATTGATGGTGTCGTGCAGACGATAAATCGCGCGCAGCGGAAGCATCAAGGTAAGCACCATTGCGAAACCTGAGAAGATAGCGCCAGCCACGAAGTAAGGAGGGAAAATGGTGGTGTGCCAGCCGGGGACGTTGGAGACTGCGAAGTCGAACGAAACGATGGTGTGCACCGAAAGCACCAGGGGTGTCGAAAGGCCAGCGAGCAACAAGTAAGCCATTTCGAAATTGCACCATTGGCGATTGCCGTTGCGCCAACCCATTGCGAGGAAGCTATAGAATGCTTTGCGCCACCAGGTACGCGCGCGGTCACGGATGGTTGCAAGGTCAGGGACCATGCCCATGTACCAGAAGAGCGTTGAAACCGTGAAGTAGGTTGAGACTGCAAAGACGTCCCACTCCAAAGGAGAGCGGAATTGTGGCCAGATACCATTTTGATTCGGGATCGGGAAGAGCCACCAGCCGAACCATACACGACCGACGTGGAAGAGAGGGAAAAGGCCTGCGCAACAAACCGCGAAAATAGTCATCGCTTCAGCCGCGCGATTAATGGACGTACGCCACTTTTGACGAAGCAAACAAAGGATGGCAGAAATCAACGTGCCGGCGTGACCGATACCAACCCAGAAGACGAAGTTCACAATCGCCCAACCCCAGCCAATCGGCGAACGCAGACCCCAAACGCCGGTACCCGTCGATACAAGGTAAGCGAGACCACCAAAAGTGAAAGCAGCCAAGCAAAGCGCCATCGTGAACATTACCTTCCACCAGAGCGGTGTAGGCTCTTCAACAATGCCGCAGACTTTTTCAGTGATCCAATGGAATGAGCGACCGTTTAAAACGAGCGAGGGACGTGGCAGTTCGGCAGGGCGAACCTTCGCGAGGATTTCGCGGTTTGCAGTGCTTTCTTCAGAGGCGTGGGCCATGGACAATTTTAAGTTAAAACAGTTAAGGGTATAAATTAGTGACCGGTCGTATGGCCGTGGCCTTCCGACGTTGCGGCATGGACTTCATGCGATCCCTCGCGACCAGCCATCTCAAGACGACTATTTGGCGTAGACCGTGCACCGGGCATGCGAAGGTTCGGGTTACGAAGCTTCGCCTGGAAAGTCGTGCGCGGACGGGTGTTGAGGTAAGAAAGTGCTCCGTAAGTGCGTGGCGAAGCCTTGGCCTTAGCCACACGTGTGGAACTGTCAGAGATGTCTCCGAACTCAATAGCGCCTGCAGGGCAAGCTTGTTGGCAAGCAACCTGGATGCTGCCGTCGCGAACGTTCGTGTCAGGCGAAGCACCCGCTTTAGCTTTGGCCTGAATTTTGGCTTCTTGAATACGCTGGATGCAATAGGTGCATTTTTCCATCACGCCGCGCATACGCACAGAGACGTCAGGATTTTTCTGCATCTTCAATGTCTCAGGCATACCCTTTTCGCCTAAAGGTCCGCGATAATAGTGACCGACTTGACGTTCGTTGTAGTCGACGAAATTGAAACGGCGAACCTTGTAAGGGCAATTATTGGCGCAGTAACGCGTACCGATACAGCGGTTGTAGGCCATGGTGTTGATCCCTTGGTCATCGTGGACCGTGGCATTGGCAGGACAGACGGACTCGCAAGGTGCGGTTTCACAATGCTGGCAGGCAACTGCCAAGAAGGTGACCTGGGGATTTTCAGGGATCTCCATGCCGGCTTGTTCGCGACCATCGAAGAAGTATCGGTCGAGACGTATCCAGCGCATGTCGCGACCCTTGAGCACTTGATCGCGGCCAACGACAGGGATGTTGTTCTCAGCCTGACAGGCGGTGACACACGCATTGCAACCCGTACAGGTATTTAAGTCGATCGACATGCCCCACTGCTGAGGTAGCGGAGTCTTATCGCCCTGATTGCGCCAAACAGCGACATTCGGAGGTACCGTGTGGTCGGGATGCTCATAGGCAGAGTTACCACGCGGGGTGGTGCGAGCCTTCTCAGCCGGTGAAAGTTTTTCGTCGATACCGTAAACCGCAGGTACGTGGCCGTCGACGCCGAGGCGTGCAGCGAACGTTGGTTTCTCTGAAAAATCTTCGACGGAACCTTCGCGCACAATGTCACGACCTTCCATCGACCAGTGATCTTGCGTATTCGCTACGACAACCGTTTCAGAGGTGAGTTCAATAGTTGCACCCGTAGAGAAAACAGGGTTTGCAGTTGTGACTAAAGGATACGCATCAAAGCCAACACCCACCACGCGGCCTTCGTTTAAGCGCTCAGCGACGCGGGCACCCGCGCGGCCAACCACACGACGACCGAAACCAAGTTGGAGGCCCAGCGTCCACTTCGCTAAACCTGGCATGATAAAGGCAGGGCCTTCAACCGTACGACCGCCAACCGTCACGCGCAGGACGCTGCACTTTAATTTACCATCAACGACTTGATTGATATTACGATTAAGCGCGCCGATTTTGTTAATCACCATCGGCACAGGCTCGATTTCCAGCGACTTAGCCAAAGCTGGACTCACCAAAATGATATTTTCCCAGCAGACCTTCGACATCGCATCAGGCGCTTCGAGCAACCATGCGTTATTCGCTGTAGCGCCATCACCTGCACCGGTGCTTGGCACGATGCGGACTTCAAGCTTCTGACGGGAAACCTCGGGTGCGGTTACTTGTGCAACGGCTGGACGAATCGAAGTGGGGTTAAACTTTGTGCCACGAAGGACGCCTTCGGTAAGCCAAGCATCGAAGCTCGAGGCTTCCGATGAAGCTTTGGCGATCTCATTAAATCGCTCGGTTATCCAGTGGAGGGCGTCCGTATTACCTGAACCAGATAAAATGGCTAGAACTTCGATTTCTGAAAGTGTGTCGTAGAGCGGCGCAATCATCGGCTGCACTGGCACGTAACTGCCATCGAGCGTGCGGCCATCCGACCAAGCTTCGAGGTAGTGCGATTGAGCAACGAAGAGACCTTTTTGATCACGCGTGAGACGTGAAGTTTCGTCAGCATCGGGGCCATAGCCACCCAGACGCACCACGGATGTGGCTGCCTTGACGACGTTCGCAAAATCAAGATCTGCCGGTGCATCAAAAACAGGATTACCGCCGAGGATGACTAATTGCTTAGGCTTTGTCGCAACGAGCTGCGCAATCGTCGACGCAGGCGTACGATCTGTAGCGACGTAGCGAACGGTCTTACCAACTGCATCGAGCTGTTGATTGACCTGAGCGATAAGCTGGTGAACGGCAGCTGGAAGGTGGGCACCCGCAACCACGAGCGACTGACCACGGTGAGCCACTAAATCTGCAGCGCACTCGACAATCCATTTTGGATCGATGTCCAACTTCGGTGCAGCGACAGAACTCGCACCACCCGTCAGACGCATCACCTCAGCACTCAATTGAGCAGCGAAGGCTGCGAGTTGTGAAGTCTCTAAAGGTAAACGATGGTCAGCTGCGGCACCCGTCAATGTGAAGAGTGACTCGACAGCATACAGGCGAACCATCTGCTTGGCCTGCTCGGGAGTATCCGCACGACGAGCGGCAGCATAGGTACGCGTGGCTTCGACTTGTTGATCTCCCGATCCAAGGAAGTCGGCATCGAGGGTGAGAATACGTTTAGCCGCTGCAAAATCAGGGAGCACACGAACCGTTTCGCCGAGTGCACGATCACCTGCACTTTGATCGACCGGTGTGTATTCAGCCCAAACCGCCTGAGGGAAGCGTTGCTTGATTAAGCGAACAAGGTGAGCACGGGTTGGTGAAGTCGACGGACGGGCAAGGAAGGCAAGTCCGGCGCCATTACCCGCGTCTTTGGCAAATACCGCCAAGGTATCGCGGACCGCAGCGGAAGCAATCGGTGCACCATTCACCCCAACCGAAGTTGTCGCACGATCGGGATCGTAGAGACCTAAGACGCTCGCTTGCGCAACTTTCGAAGAAGCTGTGCCCGATAGCGTATGGCTCGGATTACCTTCAATTTTAGTTGGGCGACGTTGTTGCGTTTCAACCAAGATGGCTTGGTTAGCGTACTCACCCGGGAAAGAGGATGCGAAATAAGTCGGTACACCTGGGATCGTCATCTCCGGCGTCTTGGCGTAAGGCAGCGTATGGTTGCGTGGCTCGCGGCAACCCGAGAGACCTAAACCTGCGAGACCAAATGAAGCCCCCATCAAGGCAAGGAATGAACGACGATCAACTTCGGTGAGCGTGGATGCGCCATCGAGGAATTCGCGTTCTGCACGCGTACGGAATTCAGGAGACTTATTACGCTCCTCAAGGCTACGCCAGTAACTAGGACCAGTTACATCGCCAACCTTAGGCTCAGGGTGAATAAAGACGCGCTTGCTCATCGGTTAAAAAATAGGTGGGGGTTAGCGGTGACAGCCCGAGCAACTTTGGGGCGGAGCGATTTTCCAATCGTGGACAAACTTAGTGCCTTGCTCAACTTGAGCGGCAGGTGTGGCAGCTGACCACGCAAGGTCCGTTACTTTGTCAACAGGCCGAACCGCTAACTCGGGGTTACGGTGGCAATCGAGACAGAACAACATGCTCAATGACTTTTGCTGCCCCACGACTTCCATCTGGTCAATGCGACCATGGCATTCCACGCAACTTATTCCGCGGCTGACGTGAACAGAGTGTGGGAAATAAACGTAATCGGGCACCTTGTGGACTTTGACCCATTGGATCGGAGCGCCGGAAGCCATACTCTCGCGAATCGGCGCAATTGTCGGGGCGTCCTTTTTGATAATGCTGTGGCAATTCCAACAGGTGCTCGTTGCGGGCACATTGGAATGCGGGGACTTCTCAACGTTGGTGTGACAGTAACGGCAATCCAAACCCAAGACGCCGGCATGGAAACTATGGTCGAAGGCTACAGGCTGATCGGGGGTGTAGCCTACATTCAGGTACTTATTCGTGGCATACTCATTGACCGCAGCCGTCACGAGTGCACCTGCCAGGACAAGGAAAATGACGATGCGCAGGGGAGCTCCATTGGCCCAGCGTGGGAAAAAGTTGCCCGCATGGGTCGGGCGATTGAGGAATTCGAGGAGACGGCGCATCGGTCGTGCGATGTGGGTAGGTTAGCGGGTTGTCACTGGGTAAAGACCCGTGATGGAAAAAGGAAGAGACTTCGAGAACGAGGCTACCCACCCTGCGAGGGAGGAGTGAACAGGTCCAAGAAAGTGAAGCATGTGCACGGCTACACTTGGAAACAGGAGAGCGGGAAACCCTTCGCAACCCTATTCTGCTAACCACGAGCACCCTGCCCTTTCGGGTCGATAATCCATGCAATCATACCTTTCTAAAAAAAACGCTAATTATTATTACAAGTCTCTCATTAACAGACATTTATAAAAGATAAATTATGGGCATAAAGCAGCATTACCCCGCGCGACAACCCCGCAAGGTTTCAAACTATTAGGGAATCCTCCAGA
This sequence comes from uncultured Opitutia bacterium, assembly GCA_903929325.1. GTDB lineage: Bacteria > Verrucomicrobiota > Verrucomicrobiia > Opitutales > UBA953 > UBA8828. The sequence continues at coordinate 11,815 of CAIYUD010000047.1, forward strand.
GTTCCCGCTAAAGTCTAATCACCTAAATCAACGAGAGACAGAACGGGCAGCACTTCGGACAAGCTCCGTGAAGCTCTTCGCCTCGAGCGCAGCACCGCCAATAAGGCCACCATCAATGTCTTTTTCTGCGAGCAATGCGTCAGCGTTATCAGGCTTCATGGACCCACCATAGAGAATGCGCATCCGGGAAGCTGCCTCGATACCGAAGAGCGTATTGAGGGTTGAACGGATAAAGGCATGAACTTCTTGAGCCATCGCAGGGGTTGCGGTCTTACCTGTACCGATGGCCCAGACGGGTTCATAGGCGATGACCACTTGATCAGACTTTGCTTGGTTAACACCCGCGAGACCTGCTTCCAACTGAGTCTTAACGACTTCAAAGGCTTTCCCAGCTTCACGTTCAGCAAGTGTTTCGCCGACGCAGAGAATCGGACGAAGCGAAGCCTCGAGCGCCGAGAGAACTTTACGGTTCACGAACGCATCGGTCTCACCAAAGATCGCACGACGCTCACTGTGACCGAGAATGACATAAGTGACGTGCAGGTCGCGCAGCATCACCACAGAGACTTCGCCGGTGAAAGCGCCACTAACCTTGTCATGAGCATTCTGCGCCCCGAGAACAAGGTGGGTACCCTCCAGTAAGCCGCTGACACGCTCAAGAGCCGTGAAGGGCGGGCAAAGCACCACGTGAACGTTGGATTCTTTGCCAATCGTCGCAGAAAGGGCTTGGACGAGCTCGGTCGCTTCGGTCGCCGTCTTATTCATCTTCCAGTTACCAGCAATGAGAGGGATGCGCTTAGACATAAAGGATACGAGGCTCAAGGAGAGCCGAGGCCAGCCAAGGGTGCAAGCCTTCCCGAAAGAAGCCCCCGTATAATAAACCGCGGGGTGTAAACCCCACTCCCTAAAAGCCTTACGCTTGGTTTAAAGCTGTGACGCCAGGCAATGCTTTGCCTTCAAGGTATTCAAGCGATGCACCCCCACCCGTCGAGCAATGCGAGACTTTGGTGTCGGCCCCAAATTTCTTTGCCGCCGTCGCGGTATCACCGCCACCCACAACCGTCATGGCGCCACGAGCGGTAGCTTCAATAACTGCTTGAGCCATTGCTTGGGTGCCTTGCGAAAAGAGATCGAATTCAAAAACGCCACAAGGGCCGTTCCAAATAATTGTGCCGGCACGGCCAATAGCTTCGCGATAAAGCGCAATCGACTTTGGACCAGCATCCATCCCTTCCCAGCCTGCAGGAATACCTGAGGTAAGGTCAGCCGGGCGCGTATTAGCTGTCGGCGAGAAGGCATCCCCGCAGAGGAAGTCGACTGGCAAGGTGATGCGCACGCCGCGTGCCTTCGCTTTATCGAGTAGTTCTTGCACGATCAGCGCACCCTCTTTGTCGAAGAGCGAGTTACCAATTTCCATGCCGTCGCAAACTTTACGGAAGGTGTAAGCCATGCCGCCACCAATGATAATCTCATCGGCCTTTTCGATGAGGTTACGAATAAGCGGGATTTTGTCGGCGAT
>CAIYUD010000048.1 GCA_903929325.1 uncultured Opitutia bacterium
CCCCGGGCGACGGCCATCGCCTAAAGAAAAACTGACATCATAGATCTTCATGATCTCACAAATTTCTTCAAAATGCGTATACAGGAAATTCTCCTGATGATGAGATAAACACCATTTGGCTAATATCGAACCGCCACGCGAAACAATACCGGTGACCCGACGTGCCGTCAGAGGGATATACGCCAAACGTACACCCGCATGGATAGTGAAGTAATCCACGCCTTGTTCGGCTTGTTCAACAAGGGTGTCACGGAAGATTTCCCATGTAAGGTCTTCCGCCCGACCGTTGACCTTTTCTAAGGCTTGATAAATGGGCACAGTACCAACCGGTACAGGGCAATTTCGTAAAATCCATTCGCGCGTTTGATGAATATTCTTTCCGGTCGAAAGATCCATCAAGGTGTCACCACCCCAACGCACGGACCAACGCATCTTTTCGACTTCTTCCTCGATTGACGATGCCACCGCCGAGTTACCGATATTCGTGTTAATCTTAACGAGGAAATTTCGGCCGATGGCCATTGGCTCCAATTCCGGGTGATTAATATTCGCAGGGATAATTGCGCGCCCCCTGGCAACTTCATCCCGCACGAATTCAGGTGTGATCACTTTAGGAATGGCCGCCCCTTGCGATTGACCGGGGTGCTGGAACCCGAGATGACTGCGGCCAACCTTCGAAGCATCCGCAACCTGCTTGAGGAGAAGGTTCTCCCGAATAGCAACATACTCCATTTCCGGCGTAATGATACCTTGGCGGGCATAGGCCAACTGGGTTGGCCTACAGCTTGGTTTACCTCTTAAGACTTGTCTTTGACTGCGATCGAAATGGACCAGTCGCGTACGACTTTCTGCACGGGTCGCCGTTTCCGCGTGCTTAACTGATAAATAGCCATCGTCGATTGGCTTAGTAGCACGACCTGGAATGACTTCTACGTCTCCTCGCTCAGCAATCCATTGAGAACGAATAAAGGGTAATCCCTTTTCAACATCGCCGTGAAAATCGGCGTCACCCCACGCGCCGGACGTATCATAGATACGCACGGACTCATTCGGCAGAAGCGTACCGTCAGTCTTGCGTGTAGGGTCAAGGGTGACTTCGCGCATCGCTACGCGTATGTCGGGGCGAGAGCCTGTGACGTATACGCGGCGTGATTTAGGGAAAGATGTGGGTTTGTTGTCGTTGACCATGGTAAAAGGAATGAAAGTACGCACGTAAAGCGTACCTTGGATGTGGCTGAAGGGTTCACTTCCTACGGCGCGATTGCGCATCAGGTACGGAGGGTTCGCGGGGAAAGCCCCAGCATCTCAGTCCCACTGACCTTGGGACTCCCCTGTGCTGCCTTCGAAGGAACAGGTGCATTAAGGGGACGAATTCAGGGCATGCAAGGTCAAGGTGTTGAGTATTCCTTCTTCCACGCCTGCCATCCTTTCATAGGCTAACCGCACACACATGGCTTTGCTTGAAATTGTCGCCTACTCCTACGCCTCAGCCAAAGCAGCTGCTACAGGCGGCGCAGACCGGATTGAACTCTGCGAGAACACCGCCGAAGGAGGGACGACCCCAAGCCTCGGGACTATCGAAGCTGTACGAAAAATCAATGGCGTGAAACTACACGTCATGATCCGACCACGTGGTGGTGACTTTCTATACGATAAGGATGAGTTTTCCATTATGCTACGTGACACTGAAATCGCACGGAAAGCCGGCGCAGACGGCATCGTCATCGGTATTCTAAAATCAGATGCAACGGTGGATATCGAACGGTGCCGACAACTCGTCGAAGCTGCCGGCAGTATGAACGTAACCTTCCATCGAGCATTTGATTGGGCCAGTCGACCACTCGAAGCGCTCGAAGCCATCGTACAAACCGGCTGTAATCGCATCCTAACCTCGGGACAAAAACCCAACGCGCTCGCGGGTGCTCAGCGTATCGCTGAACTCGTTAAGGCCTCACGAGGACGTCTCTCCATCATGGCTGGCGGCGGAGTCAATGAATCCAACGTGGCCGAAATTATTCGTTTAACCGGCGTCACAGAAGTTCATGGATCTATGCGTGGCGTGCAACATACCCGGATGGAAATTCGCCCACCCGATGTATCCCTCGGTGCCCCTCCCGATTGGCCTGCCGATGCAATCCCCGTAGCTGATACCGCCCGCGTGCGGGCTGTACGCAAAGCACTCGATAAAGCCTGATGCGCTACGCTATTTACTGCATGACGTGGATGGCACTGTCCTGTTCGGCGCAAATGCTGGACGGCCAGTGGCTTTATCGTCCAACAGAAGCGATAACGGGTACCGAAAATCCCTGGAAGCCGGTTGACCGTGCAGCTGTTGAGCGTGGGAGTTTCTCCATCTATCGACAGCTCATTCTTGAAGGCCTGCCCGACCCCTACCGCGATGCGAACGAAAAAACGGGTGCGTGGATAGATGAAAAAACGGATTGGGACATCGGCGTCTTATTCGATGTATCTGGGACACACAGAGACAAGAAGCACGTTGAGCTTGTCTTCGACGGCTTAGATACCTTTGCGGAAGTTTACCTTAACGAAAAACAAATCCTCGAAGCTGAAAATTCATTTCGTACCTGGATTGTGCCGATTGAAAGCACGCTGAAATCCGGTAAGAACGAACTTCTTGTTCGGTTACTTTCACCCGGAAGAGAGAGTCTCGCACGTTATGTACGACTCCCTGCTGAATTGCCTGAAAACTCCCGCGTAACCGCACGTAAAGTACAAATGCAATTCGGATGGGATTTCGCACCACGCCTGCTCGGTGCGGGCCTGCGCTTCCCTATACTACAGTCATGGAACGACATCATTGTCCGTTCGAGTTGCGTGGTAAGCGCCGAACGTCCCAAGCTGATTGCTGGACAGTCTGTTACCTGTGAATCAGCCGCCATGCAGCTGGAAGCATGGGTAGAAGCAGATCATGAAATGGAAATAGATCTCTCTGTGTCATCACTGGGAGTCCAACACAGTCAAAAGATTAAATTAAACAAAGGTCTACAAAAGGTCACCCTACCCTTTACGGTTAAAAACCCAGCACTTTGGTGGACCAATGGACAGGGGGAACAAGCCCTGCATGTTGCGGAATGGACGCTTTCGCTACCGACCGAAAAGTTATCGGGAAAATGCATATATGGTGTACGTGATCTTGAACTCATTCGTGAAAAAGACGCCCGCGGTGAATCCTTCCGCTTTAAACTGAATGGCAAAGATATCTTTGCCCGCGGAGCCAACCTCGTACCCGCAAGCGCCATCGACCCTCTGAACACGGATGACACTCAAGTACTCTTGTTGGCGCGTGAAGCAGGCATGAACTGCCTACGCGTTTGGGGTGGAGGTCATTATGCATCTGACCGCACACTCGAACTCTGCGACAAATATGGGATTTTAATTTGGCAAGACCTCCCTTTCGGTTGCGGACTTTATCCATGGGATGAACCTTTTCTAGAGATCGG
>CAIYUD010000049.1 GCA_903929325.1 uncultured Opitutia bacterium
TCTTTTGATCACCTACCGTCGATGAAGAACTAGACGATGTATCTGACTGAGTGAAATCCCCTTTGTTCGCCTTTCGGCCGAACAAACTGTCGCGAGCGGGCACAGATATCGCTGAAAGCAAAATCACCGAAAGGAGAAATGCACGTGCAGACATAAGACAAATATACAGATTGGAGCACACAGCCTCAAGCGCACAGTTTTTCAGATTCCGCCAGTGCGTGTACTTATCATCGTTCGCCCTGAGCTAGAAGGCCTAGGCAATATGACACCTCATCCCAGCGACATATTTACGTCGAATACCGTGATGATTCTTAATCATTGTACCAACAACAGCGACAGAGGCTTGATGTAACCACAGACTCACTCCACCTTAAGGTATGCCTGCAGCACCCTCTTACCCCGAGCTTGCGCCTCATATGAGCGCTCTTCGGGCGTTTCTGCAGGAACAAGTTGGGGCGTTCGAGCCTGAATTGCACGGATTGGTAATCGAAGCCCTCGCACACCCTGGTAAACTCTTAAGGCCTACCTTGCTATTCGCATCCGCAGATAACGGCTCGGCGCCCTCCGACAACGTCGTTCGTGGTGCTGCGGTCGTCGAACTCGTGCACTTAGCAACTCTGGTCCACGACGACGTACTCGACGGCGCCGACACTCGCCACGGAGCTGCCACGCCTAACCGCGCCCACGGTGCACACGCCGCTATTTTGTTTGGCGACGCACTCTTTGCCCATGCATTGGTGCTGGCCGCAGAACTTCCGACGCCCGATCTTTGTCGGATGGTTGCCAGAGCTGCACGCGAGGTGTGTTCCGGAGAAGTGTGTCAGACTTTCTCGCGTGGAAACGTCGACCTCACCATGGCCGACTACGAACGACACATTCGCCTAAAAACCGCAGAGCTCTTTGCGGCAGCCTGTCGAGCCGGTGCTTTTCTGGCGAAACGTTCTGCTGTTGAAATCGATTCCTGTGAAAATTTCGGCATGCGCCTCGGCGTGGCTTACCAAATCTACGATGACCTCGTGGATATTCTTCAAACTTCTGATAAAGCCGGCAAGACACTCGGCACAGACGTTGCGACGGGCAAATTAACCCTACCACTTATTCTTGAACGTCAAAAATCCGGTACCGATGCCGTGCGTATAGTTCTGAGCGGCGCCGATCCCCATACCGTAATTTCCAAGGAAACATGGCATGCATGCTTCCATCGTCTCGATGCGGAAATTAACGCTGCTGAGGCCGCCTTAACGCCACTCGGCGACGCCACATCGGCTAACCTCTTAAAGCGCCTTTCTGCCTTCTTGCGTCAGGCAAGCGCAGAGGCACAATTACGGATACCGCAATGAGCTTAAGTTCGACCACACGCAGAGAGCGATTGGCCGCTAACGCCTTGTATGCGTTGTTCGCAGTTATCTGCGGCGTGTACCTCGTTTGGCGCAGTCTCTGATTAAAGGCCGAGGTTCGTCGGCTTGAAACCGCGCTCCCTAACTGCATTCACAACGGTGTAGAGATCTAGCTTAGCATCCGTACGGATACTAGCTTGATGAAACCAGCCAGCACGCATTTCGAGGGCGAATTTGACATTATCAGATCCAGAGTCGGTGACCTCGGTGTCATACGCACGCATAGCGACAACTTTTAGTAAACGGCCTTCACGATCGAAAAATGCGATATCAAGATCAGCGGGAGTGTCCTTCATCCAAAAGCGCGCGCGCATTTCAGATGCATAAATAAAGAGCATCCCTTCATCCGCCGTTGGCGAAACACCCATCAGGCCCTGAGATTTCTCCATCTCCGTAATGGCCACCCTAGCCCGCAAGAGTTTGCCATCGAGCTTTAGGTCAAAAGCCTGCGTAAAAGGCAGTCCATCCGACGCAGGTGTGCCAACTCGGCTTTCACCACAGCCAACAAGCGCCGCCACGACACATGCTATCAGGAACCTCATAGAATACCCCGACTCTTACGAAGGTTGCCCCGGAGGCAAGAGTCGGCTTCAAAGATACACATGGACCCCCTCGGACACTGGGAAGACAGCCGCACCGCGTTGCATTACGCCCGGGCCAGCATCCATGTAGGCCTATGGCAGTCTGAACGTATCCTGGCTGAACGCTACCTACCCAAAACAAGTCGACTGCTTGAGCTAGGTTGTGGCGCAGGACGCATCGCCCTAGGACTTTATCGACTGGACTGGGATAACCTAACGCCGACCGATATTTCGACTGCGATGGTGGATCTCGCCCAAGGCGTCTTTGCTGACAGCAATGTGCCGCTTAAAGCGGTGCGTGCAGACGCCCGTGCCCTGCCCTTTGACGACCAAAGCTTCGACCATGCACTCTTTGGATTCAATGGCTTGATGTGCATTCAAGGACGCTCGGAACGGGCCAAGGCCCTTCGCGACATTCACCGAGTGCTCCGTCCAAATGGACTCCTACTCCTGACGGCTCACGACCGTTTATGCGGGGAGTCGAAAGAACATTGGCGAACCGCCACCGTACCTCCAGACGGCGAGCTCGGCGATCGTTGGCATGGCAGTGACTCGACTCCGGTATTTATTCATGCGGGCACCAAAGACGAAACTTCCGCCGAACTGACCGAAGCAGGTTTCATGATTATCGAAACTGCCATGCGCTCTGAAATCACCGACGAGCCTCCCGCTGTACGAGCCTTTTCCGACGACACTCGGTGGTTCGTGGTGAGAAAATTTTAGGAATTACAGAAGATTAGCGCCAACGCGCTGCAACTACCTTAAATCGTCTGCCTAGGTGAGGAACGGCAGCAACTTCAGGCAGCCGTTGCAGGGTTAATTCAAGCGTTGCTTTGACGCCATCGATCTCTGCCTCACCACGAACGAGAAAGGTATCTCCACGAGCCACTAAGAGTGGTAGAAACGCTGCAAGCATGCGTGGTCCATCGAGGTACATCGGACTGCCCTCTGGAATTCCCTCATTTAATTCAGCAGACTTAATAGCTTCTTCGAGGACATTAGACTTAATGAAGTCAGCAACGCCTACAAATAGCATTGGGTGATCTTTAATGCGATTTGTCAGTTCTTCACAAAAACACGTCAACTTAGCGTCTGTAATCGACCGTACCGATTGTCGACGAATAGCTTCTGCCTGAGTGTCTGCATCGACAGAGCTCAATTCATCGTCCAATAAATCACTCTTATTTTCTGAACCATACTTAGCCAACATCGCACCAGCGGGTAAACTAAAGCTCGCAAACTTGGATTCAATCCGTCCAGGCGACGAAGGACCGCCTGTATCCGCGGACCAATGTACAGGGTCTGATTGCAAGAACGCCTTCCATGCTAACGCATTAGCCGTATTTACATTAAACACCCCCTCTATTGCCATCAGTTGAGCCGCATCAGGGCCGCATAATTTCTCTCGTTGCTCACTGAGTTCTTTGGGTGATTCCGCATGAGTCCATGGAGCGAGACGTGGGTTCTCTGATTTCACCTCAAGCACATCCGCAACTGGACACGCAAAGAAAGTGCTGTCGATGACACTCAACGAGTCTTCGACAGGTATGTGAGTTAACTGACTCAACGTATACCACTCCATGGGCGGATCGACGGGCAGATTACGTGTACGTAAGTCTGCATAAGCGCCTGCGGTAAGTGCTTGGTGCTCGTTGATGTGTGCATCCCAAAAAACACCCTCTACAGCCTTAACGAGAGTGTCCTGGGAAGCTTGTGCTTCGGTAACAGGGTCTTGGGTGATCTCCCAGCGTGCTGACTGCTTAGGTTGAACCAAATCTATATCACCCTGCATGAAACTCGCGTCATGCGACCAACTCAGAGCTTCAGCTTGATCTTTCGGTCGTAGACGTGCGTGCCAACTGAAACGACGCTCCGAAAGCACATAACCGCTACTATCTGCCCTCGAATATTCAGCACCCGTTAACTCTAAACGCGCATCTGGCCAAGGAATATGACCCATGGTGTATAACGCTGGACTAGGATAATGAATCGCTGCCGTCTGAGCGTTTAATAGACCTACATAGGGATGTAGCCGTAAAGTTAAGCCAGGCGTAATAAATCGCACAGATATCAATATGCGGTCTGTTGGTAAAAATACATCGCTGGACGGACGTTGCCAACCAGCCGGGTGGTCACTTGCATCGTAGTGCCAGGTACCGCGGTCAATTACACGTGCAATGCCGAATGGCTGAGTCACTGGATCTGGCACCAGAACACTGTAGACTTCACCCGGAAGAATACCTGATCGCGCCATTCCATAACGCGTACTATCTAAAACATCAATCCACCACCAAATCGTACTTTCTCGAGGGCCCTGCGTATACGTCCAAAATGTACCTTGGGGATTACGATCGAGCCACGTAGTAAATGTCGCTCCAGAATCTAGATTGCGTACGGTAATTTCAGGCGCGCCTTCAATTTCAGCTAAGAAAAGCCGCTTATCGGCAGGCGTAAGGAGTGCTAACGCTGATGGATTCCAGAAAGTGAAATCGCTGTGGAGTCTAACACGATGCCTGCCATCTGAGCGTGTATTAAATATGCCCAGACTCATGCGAAAATCTGTCAGCACAGGCATATGCCGCAAACGTGCTGTGCCCTCGCCTACTTCTATCGGCTCTAAACCTCGTTGCGGTTGATTGCTTAAATCTATCGGCGGATTCAATAGCCGGAAGGCCAGTAAGCTGCCGTAACGCTTAGCAAGGTTATCGATGACTGACATATTTTCACGCCATTGGCCTGTTAAAGGATTTAATAGGAGTGAACGCGTTCCCGCCGCATAAACACCGTCACCCATAACAAGTCCGTTTGATTTACATAAATAATCTAAATCATCGACCTTCGCTGCACTGACGCTTGATAATTCGGGCGTAGCTTGACCGGCGCCCGAAGCAATTACTTGGCGCATCCTTGCTCTACGTGCCAACGAGGTACTACGGCCGAATGCTGCGATGGGCGCTGCAAGGTCGCAGCGACACGAAAGGTCCGCCACCTTCCAAGAAAGCTTCGCTCTACCTTCACCGTACATACTAGCTGCTAGAGAATGCTTAACCCAGTCTTTCTCGATAAACTCTGCCGACCATCCGTTCCCATTGATATCCGAACCACTTAAGCGCTGATCAGGTCCTAAACGTTGCTGCAATACTCCTATACCAAAACGTGCTGCTGCAAGAGCTGACAAATGCATCCGTGCCTGCATCGACCATGTACGAGCTGAGACCGTCCCGAGCGAGCACTCCGAAAGACAGAGCAGGGCGATGACTAGGCATAACGAAATAAGTGTCAAAATTGGCATTAAAATAAAAGCGCGACGAAGGTACATAGGGTATACACCCCATATTCCTTTTCTTGATACATAAGAGACAAAGTCCGATTTAACTCATGGTAAACTACCCCCATGAAAAACCGAACTCACACTCGTACCCCTACCTCATCACCCAAACAACGTGTCACTGCACTGGTTGTCGAAGACCATCAATCCATTCGTGAGATGTTACACGAAACGCTCGAGATAAAACTTGGACTAAAAGTCATCGAAGCGGGAACAACTGAAGAAGGCGTTGTGGCCGCCCAGCGCGTGAAACCAGATTTAGCCATCATCGACATCGGGCTACCCGGTATTAACGGCATCGAATTGATTCGTCGATTACGTCGCGAACTCCCCGATTTACGGATTCTCGTATTTTCTTCACTACAGAACCTCCAAATTGTCCGAAGCGTCATGCAAGCAGGCACTCAAGGGTTTGTTGATAAATCCGAACCCTTCTCTGTCTTGCGCCAAGCTGTTCTTGCGGTGCTTGGCGGCAAAACTTGGTTTAGCCATAGCTTTAACGAGCTCTTGCGAGAAGCACTTGCCCACCCTGGGCCTGACGCACAACTCGCGCACCTAACGCCACGCGAGCGCGAAGTCTTACTGCTCGTTACCCAAAGCAACAGTAGCAAGGAAGTTGCCATGAAGCTTTCGGTCAGCGTTAAAACTGCTGAAAATCACCGCACAAATCTCATGCGCAAACTTGGGCTCCATGACACGGCCGCACTCGTGCGCTTCGCTTTTCGCCACGAACTCATTGATGCACGACTGGGCTAATTTATTTCTAAATATACTAACCCACAATGATGACGCGCAACTAGGCTAATGAAGGCCAAAGGGCCGCGACGGGCTGTACCCTTCAAAGATCCGCGTGGTATTCAGCAACTTCCTTGGTCGACGTGTCGCCGAACGTGTGTATTAAAAATTCTCATGCGCAAAGTTTCGTAAGGTAGGTAGGGCCGCCTACACGCATTATTAAATGTACCTCTACTGGTTTTAACTCTTTAGCACTAGGCCTCACTTCGCCACGAACGATCCAGAGATGGCGTCCCAGCTCTTGCCCTCCGCGTGACTCACGAAGAGCCGGTAGTAATAGGTCTTCCCGGAGACAAGATTGGTGAGTCGAAAAACATTGGTACCGGGTTCGGCAGCCTGGGGCGATGTCGACTGCTGCCAGACGCGTTCCGGCGCGTAGATATCGCGCTCAGCGGCAGAGTTGTTAACTGGCTTACCCGCAACGAAGGTGATGCAGTCAACCGTTCCGTAGTGTAGCACGGCACGTGCATTGGACCCCATCTTGTCAAGTTGGTAGGTGATTTCTGCGGCCCCGCTCGTGAGCACCTTTGCGTCATGAGAGAGAAACGCAACTGGGCCCTCGCGGAGGGCTGCGACCTTGGCGGGCGCGAGGTAATCTGGCAGAGGTTTTTCGGCGTGGATTATTTGAGAGGCGACCACTGATTGCGGGTAGAAGTCGATACCACCGGTGGACATCTCGAACCAGTCGCCGTCGGTCGCGGTGACACGGAGATTAGTACCCTGCATGTCTGCAGGGTTTTTGTCACCACCACCCGTGGCCTGCGCACGGTCTTTACCATCAGAGAGAACGGCCGCGTGCCAGCTACCGTTGGATCCTTGGAA
>CAIYUD010000050.1 GCA_903929325.1 uncultured Opitutia bacterium
AAAGATTCTGGGAGGAGGTCGCATGAACTCTGGACGTTTTATTTTACATGCCGACTACGCTGCCCATCTGGAAGCTGCGCTGACGGCGCTCGCTGGGTCGGTACCCGTTTTTCTCGGCAACCCTCATTGGTCGGAAGCGGACTTGGCTGAGGCGTGTCGACAAATTCCGCGTGGCACAGAAACCGTCGGTGGCAACGCACGTGCTGACGGCCTATCTCCTTGCGATTGGCCTCATGCATGGCGTGGGCGAATCATGATCCCGACAGGTGGTACCGGTGGACGTATCAAATTTGCGATTCACGACCAAAAAACTTTGCAAGCGGCAGCGCACGCGCTGCGGGACTTCATTGTCGAACGTAAGCTACCTGCAAAACTACACTGTGTCGTCCTCACACCACCGTGGCACGTCAGCGGACTCATGCCCGCTATTCGCGCCAAGGAAACGGGTGGCAGTTATCAAGTGCTCGATGGTCGTTTTAAAGTTAGCAACGCGCTTCCCGAAGTGAAATTGCCGACAGACGGTGCACGCATTGCCTCGCTCGTACCGGCGCAACTCTCCCGACTGTTGGAACACGCAGAAGGCGAGCGTTGGATAAAGCAATTTGATCTCGTGCTTCTCGGTGGATCATCCGTCCCACCATCACTCCTCGGGCTCATTCGAAAACTTCGATTACCTATCGCCCTCACTTATGGTATGACTGAAACAGGTGCAGCCATCGCCCTTTGTCCGCCTGAGAAACTTTGGAATGAAAGTGTCCCTCGCGGGGATCCTTTGCCGGGTGTTCGTCTCGAAATTCGAGGCGGCCGTATTTTTGTCCATACGCCAAGTCTGTGTCACGGCTACTGGCCAGCATCGCCATTTTCTTCCCCGTACGATACCGGCGACCTAGGCGATATCGATGCAGCTGGTAGCCTACGTGTAACGGGACGAGCAGATCGCATCCTCTCAACGGGCGGCGAAAAAGTTGACCCATCCCGAGTCGAAGCTGTTCTGACTGCCCCTGGCCTAGCTAAAGCTGCCTATGTATTTGGCCTGCCCGATGAAACTTGGGGAAGTCTTTTGGTCGCAACGGTTATCGCTCCAGCATCGCTCGAAGCCGCCCTTCGCCAGGCAGCCGAAAAACTTGAGCCAGCCGCACGTCCACGTCGCTACCTATTTGTCGACGAGCTACCTTTTGATGCACGTGGAAAAATCGATGCAGAAAAACTCGGCGGGCTTTGGGCTTAACCGCGCACTGATCGCCAAACGCGCAAACAGCTCCGCACGAGTTCGGCAAATTGATCCAAGGGGACTTGGCTCGGTCCATCCGAAATCGCTTTCGTAGGATCTGGGTGTGTTTCCATAAATAATCCATCTGCGCCAGCCGCCAAAGCTGCACGCGCTAACACTGGAACGTATTCTCGCTGGCCGCCGGATGAACCACCGGCAGCGCCAGGTAGCTGAACTGCATGGGTCGCATCCATAATCGTTGGCCAGCCATTGCTAGCCATAATCGGGAATGCGCGCATATCGACGACGAGATTCTGGTAGCCGAAGGTTGTCCCGCGATCGGTTTGCCAAATCTCTTTAGCGCCGGCACCCGAAAGTTTATCGACCACAAAGCGCATCTCGAACGGCGAAAGGAATTGGCCTTTCTTTACATTGACGACCCTGCCTGTTTTCGCAGCTGCAACTAAAAGATCCGTTTGCCGGCACATAAAAGCGGGGATCTGCAAAACATCCGCCACCTTGGCGACGGGCGCACAGTGCTCTGGGCCGTGGATATCCGTCAGGGTCGCAAAGCCATAATCTTTTTTCGCGAGGGCTAGAAGCTCAAGGCCCGCCTCCATGCCAGGCCCGCGGTCTCCGGTTAAGGATGTGCGATTGGCTTTGTCGTATGATCCCTTAAAAATAATATTTAAATCGGGCTCGCGATCCGCGAGAGCGCGTAACTCTTTGGCAACAGTACGCACATTTGACTCAGACTCTAGCGAGCAGGGTCCAGCGATAAGGAGGAGGCGGCGCTTGTCGTGCAACATGGGTAAATCGTGCGGGGAATAGGCGGCGGGGGCAAGGCTCAGCGACGCAGCCAGCGCTGGAGTTCAGCGAGCGGCTTAGTGTTAAGCACTTGGTCTGCGGTTAGCCAGCCTTTGCGGGCTTGGAAGGTGCCAGCTCGCACGAAAACAAACTGTTCTGTGCGGTGCGCATCAGGATTGATGGCACAGAGTACGCCCTTCTCTGCCGCACGGCGCCAATGTGACCAATCCATATCGAGGCGGCGTGGATTGGTATTGAGTTCAATACACTTACTGTTGGCGGCGGCACAATCGACGATTTTGGCGATATTGACGCGGTAAGGTTCGCGCTCGAGCAGCAGGCGCCCAGTGAGATGACCGAGAATATGTACCCGCGGGTGCTCGAGGGCGCGAATGATACGCGCGGTCATCGCGTCCTCATCGAGCGTCATGGCGGCATGGACCGAGGCTACGACGACGTCGAGCTTAGCGAGTAAAGCATCATCAAAGTCGAGAGAGCCATCCTTAAGGATGTCAACCTCACTGCCACTGAGCACACGGACCTTGAACCGACCCGAGGCGTTGAGCTTGGCGATCTCGTCGATCTGAGCGAGCAGGCGCGCCTCATCGAGACCGTTGGCGTAGGCACTCGAACGTGAGTGGTCAGCGATACTAAAATATTCCCACCCCTCCGCTTCGGCAGCTGCGGTCATCTGCTCGAGCGTAGCACGGCCGTCAGACGCGGTGGTGTGATTATGGAAGCAACCTCGGATGTCCTCGTAGCGCACGAGGTGCGGCAACTTGCCTGACTCAGCGGCCTCAATCTCACCCTGACCCTCACGCAACTCAGGTGGAATCCAATCAAGCCCGAGTGCACGGAAGACGTCCTCCTCGCTCGCCGCAACTGGCACCTTGGCCTTGGGGTCTTTGGGTGTCAGACCCCACTCGCTCATACTCAATCCGCGACTGAGCGCACGCTGACGCATAGCGACGTTATGATCCTTGGAGCCAGTAAAGTGGTGAAGTGCGAAGAAGAACTGTTCGGCGGGCACGACGCGCAGATCCGCCTGGAGCCCATCGGCAAGCCGCACACTTGACTTGGTCTCGCCGTGGGCGGTGACCTCCTGCACGCCAGACTGGGCAACAAACCAGTCCATAATTGGCTTAGGATTCTCTGAGGCCACGATGAAGTCGAGGTCCCCCACTGTCTCGCGTGCGCGGCGGAAAGAGCCGGCGGCCTCTGCGCGCTCGACGTCGGGCAGCGCGCGCAACCCGGTGAGAATACCGCCGACAATCGATTGCACGCCGAGCCAGAGGTGACGGCGGCCATAGGCCTCTCGGTTGCGAATACCTGCAAGAATGTTATCCTGTGTTTTCGCGCCAAAACCCTTGAGTTCAGCAACGCGCCCTGATTCGCACGCTTCAGTCAGCTTAACTAAATCCGTAATCTCAAGGAGCTGCCAAAGTGCCCGAACTTTTTTCGGACCAAGACCCGGAATTTTTAATATCTCCATTAAGCCAGGCGGTAAACTTGCCCGCAGCTCCTCAAGAAAAGCCAGCTTACCTTCCTGACGTAGTTGCGTAATCGCATCTGCAAGGCCCTGCCCTATGCCTTGATGCCCCTTCAACTTTCCTTGAGCAATGAGCGTGTCGAGGTCTTCGGTTAATGTCTCTAAGGCACGTGCGCCATTTGCATAAGCACGCACCTTAAAAGGATTCTCTCCGGACAGCTCGAGTAAGGTCGCAATCTCCTCAAGCGTCTCGGCAATCGCATGGTTATCCATGCTCATCGACGGGATTGGCGAGCGGCCAAATAGATAGCGTTGAGTCGATTAAAGTCGGACTGACGATCGGCACTATCAATCACATGATCGTATTCACCCGCGTGACGGAGTTCTTCGGTGGCCACTGCCATGCGGCGTTCAATCTCGTCAGCCGCATCTGTTCCTCGTCCTGACAGGCGTCGGCGTAACTCAATCGGGTCGGTTACGCGCACGAAAACCGTGAGCAGGGAGTCCGCGAGTTGTTTGTCTGCATTCGCCTTTGAGCGAATGGTTGCCGCACCTTGGACGTCGAGATTCACAAGTGCATCTTTGCCGGAGTCGAGATGAGCGATAACATCAGCGGCACGTGTACCGTAAAGCTTTCCGTGCACCTCGGCATGCTCGAGAAAAACGCCTTCAGCAATTTGTGCTTCAAAATTGGCCCGCGATAAAAAATGGTAATCGATACCTGCGCTCTCATTCGCACGCGGTGAGCGCGTGGTGCACGTTATAATGCGACGAATAGCTTCTGGGTGTGCCTCTGTTAGGCGATCACACAAGGTGGTCTTACCGCTACCTGCCGGTCCTGAAACCAGAATGAGCATGCCGCGTTTCATGCAACGAGGGACAGCCTCCAGGCTGAGGTCGCAGCGGCAAATGCCAGCAAACATAAAAAGCTTCCGGCGATTCGACGACGCAGTGGCGTGGCTAAAATCCTATCTATATGCATACCAAACGCACCAGGACTCGCGGCCCACCAAAGACCTGGAATAGCTAATATGGCGTAACTAATAGAAGCACACAGTAGGCTATCGGGAAGTTTCATCCATCCGGCGTCTAGGCATGCTCGTCCAAAAAAGAGCATGAGAGCTCCAAGGCCGCGAACAGCAATCAGGTCAGGCATCCAAATAAAGGATGCAAGTCCAGCGATGGCAAAGACCGCGACAACAGGCGTGCGCGGGAAGCCGGCGAGGTCTGGCTCGGAAAGGTGCTGGAGATTCCATACGAGCAGGGCCACCGCAGATCCCGCTAAAAGTATACCTGCTACCTTTGACCGTCGAAAGGCGCGGAGAACATTTGCATTCGTTAAAATCAAAACACCAGCGATTACCAAAAACGCAGCTTGGAAAAGATAGGCGTGGGACAGTTCAGTCATGACACTTAAATCCAAATGGAAATTCTCAAACAGGCGAGGCTGGATACAGGGGGCCAATAAGTACTCGCCTTGTATCAGCTGCCTAACAAAATATTAGCGTGAACCCCGCGCCTGCAGATAGCCCAGAGAATACTGAGCCCGCATCAGCGGAACCAGTCTCCTACGAGGGTGCCGATCAGGATGCCGTTTTGTTACGTCGGCAGCCTTTTTGGAAGAAAATCGGGGGCGATGGACTGGTCGTCTCGATTATCATCCACGCAGTTCTTTTAATTCTTTTTGGCGCTTGGGTTGTCTCCAGTTGGACAGATAGCGCCAAAACAGACCCTGACACTTTCGCCACAGGCTCAGGTGGCGGCGCAGCTGGAGAAAAAGCGAAGGTCTTCGAACATAAACTGCAGCCCAAAAACGCTAAGAATTTGGCCAAGACTTCGGCGCGCATCACCTCGAAGTCCAGCAGTGCAACACTTGCGCTTCCAGATATTCCGACCACTTCTTCGGCGTCACTCATTAGCGGCATGACGGGTGGCGGATCGTCGAAAGGCTTTGGTGGCGGATCCGGTGGCGGGATTGGCTCGGGCAAAGGCGTCGGCGTGGGAAATGGTAAAAACTTTGTCGGCGCATTTGGTGGCAGTTTTAAACGGGCAAATTCACTCGAAGGAACTCTCTATGATTTAAAATTCTCGGGTGCCGGAAAGGCGCTGGGGGCTGATTCTGCGGAGCGCGTTGGGCAGCTCAAACGTGCCATGCAAACACTGGATCGCAGCTGGAGCAGCGCAAAGACTTTCCTCGACGGACATTACAAACATGCCGAGCTCAAGCTCTACGCATCTAACATTTTTATCCCGCCACGTAATGCAGGTGAGGCGACTAAGGCCTTTGAATGCGAAAAGGAAATCCAAGCACCTGGCTGGCTAGCCTATTACGAGGGCTGGTTCGCGGTTCCTGAAACGGGTGAATACCGATTGGTTGGACTCGGTGACGATATCATGATTGCGGCAATCAACGGCAAGTCTGCCTTCGCCTCTTTTTGGCCAGGAGCAGCACTGGGGGACACCGTCGACTTCGGATCTGACTGGCTGCCCAAAGACGCAGACAAAAAGAACGGTGCGAATCTAAAGTTCCCTCCGAACCAAGGCGGCCGCTACAGCGGCGGTTGGGTTAAATTACAAAAGGGTACGGCTCATCGCATCCAAATAGCATTTGGCGAATCTTACGGTGGCCTCTTTGGTGCACAGTTGCTCATCGAGCGTAAGGGTGAAAAATATCAGAACAACGGCCGCGAAGACCTGCTTCCAGTATTCATGCTCGAACCAATGACAGCAGATGAGGTTAAGCTTAAGGACTGCAAGAACCTTGATTATGTCACCGAGGGTCCAAGCTTCGGCGTCGAATTAAACAACGTAACGGTTCGGTCAACGTCGCGCTAAGAGACGCACCTCAGCCCAAGCTGCATGTTCCGCAACAGCAGGATCGCTATGACCAAGCAAGCTCCTGACGGCACTTAAGTCGGCTGCAGTGCCTGTATTGCCGAGTACTGTCAGCGCATTACGTAGCCAACGCTCAAGACCGAGCCGCTTAATCGGTGTGCCCGTAAAGCAGGCGTCGAAGGCAACTTCATCCCATCCTAAAGTTTCGCGCAGTGGCGGCACGTCACGTGCGGCGAAACGCTGCTCTTTGGTAATTTGAGCCCAGCGATTCCACGGACAAACGGTTAAGCACTCGTCGCAACCAAAGACGCGGTCGCCGAGTGCCTCGCGAAATTCCAGCGGGATCGGGCCCTTATGCTCAATCGTCAGGTAACTCAGGCACCGACGGGCATCTAATTGATACGGGGCGGGAAAAGCTTTTGTCGGGCAGACGTCTTGGCAGCGCGTGCAGCTACCGCAGTGATCGGGCTCGGCCACATCAGGCGGTAAATCCAGAGTCGTCAGAATAACACCAAGCAAAAGCCAGGTTCCGTGTTTGCGGTGAATGAGTAGAGTGTTCTTTCCCTGCCAGCCGAGTCCGGCCGCGGCCGCAAAAGGTTTTTCGAGAACGGGACCCGTATCGACATACGGCTTTTGAGCACCGCCTGCTTCGCGCATAACGGCGCAGACACGCTCAAGTCGCTGCAGGAGCAAATCATGATAGTCCTCGCCGAGCGCATAGGTTGCTATGCGGAAGTCACGTACGGGCGCGGGTTGCCAGTAATTTGCACCAAGGACAATCACGCTGCGTGCCTCTGGAAGAACTTGTGCCGGGTTGGTGCGTCGCTCGGGATTGCGCGCCAGCCAAGCCATGTCACCATGCATGCCATCTTTGATCCACTTATGAAAATAATCGGCGCGAACTTCCGCAGCTACAGGCGCAACCCCAAAGGCGTCAAATCCTGCCTCGAGAGCGGCGGCGCGGAGACGCTCTTTGAGCGCAGCGCCTTCCATCGTTAAGCAACGAGGACAGAAACCACGCGGGCGACAATCTCGTCGACCGGCGCAAGCTTGCCTTTGCCTTCATAGCCGCAAGCAAGCACTCCTTCACAAGGATCGATAATCACATGTCCGCGCGCCTTGAGTGTCGCAAGGTTCGCAACCGTTGCAGGATGCTCAAGCATCTTACCATTCATCGCTGGGCAAAGCATGACCGGAGCGCGGGTCGCCAAGTAGATGCTTGAAAGTAAATCAGGTGCCAAGCCGTGAGAAAATTGGGCGAGCACATCTGCGGTCGCTGGGGCTACGAGAAAAAGATCAGCTGTATCGGCAAGTTCGATATGTCCAGGAACCCAGCCTTTACCTTCGTCCCATAAATCTGTTGCGACCGGACGACGCGAGAGAACCTGCAATGTCATCGGCGTGATGAATTGAGCGGCACCACGGGTCATCACAACTTGCACATCGGCCCCTAGCTTGCTTAACGCCGACGCTAGGTCGGCCGCTTTATACGCAGCGATAGACCCGGTAACACCGAGGACAATCCTTTTGCCTGTTAGCTGAGACATGCAAATAAACACATAAAGCCCTTCCGGGAGAAAGGGAAGCGGGGAAGCTGTGCAAAGGCTGGCTTTTAAAGGCTAATCTCTATAAGCATTCCTTGTGGAAAACCCCCATCAGGATGACCAGGCAAGAGCCCCTGATGGTGTCGAAGTGACCGCTGAATCTTTAGCGTCCCAACAAGATGAGCTTTTACTACGTCGGCAGCCCTTCTGGAAGAAAATCGGGGGTGACGGCCTGGTGGTATCGATCGTTATCCACGTCGTCTTGCTCATTCTCTTTGGCCTGTGGGTTGTCTCAAGTTGGACAGATACCGCCAAGACAGATCCCGATACCTTTGCCACCGGAGCGGGTGGAGGTGCTGCGGGTGAACGTGCAAAAATCTTTGAGCATAAACTTCAACCTAAGAACGCTAAAAATTTAGCCAAAACTTCGGCACGTATCACATCGAAGTCGAGCAGCTCCACACTCGCCCTCCCGGACATTCCCACAACTTCATCGCCATCATTACTTAGCGGTATGACCGGTGGCGGATCTTCAAAAGGTTTTGGCGGCGGATCCGGTGGCGGGATTGGTTCGGGCAAAGGCGCTGGCGTGGGTAACGGGAAAAATTTTGTCGGCCTCTTTGGTGCAAAATTCGGGACTAATGGTTTGGTCGGAACTTTTTATGATTTAAAACAAGACAAAGATCGCAGTCCCACAAAAATGATGGGGCCGGCCCCCGAACAATTTAGTTCTCAAAATGCGGGCGCTGTTGCCGAGTTTGTAAAACAAGTACACGCGTTCGTGGATAGTCGCTGGAGTGAACAAAAGCTTCGCGCCTACTACCAAGCACCCGATAAACTTATTGGCACGCAATTCTTCATCCCAAGCCGCTTGGCGAATGCAGCACCCGCTGCTTACGGGGTTGCCGATAAAGTCCGCCCCTCTCGCTGGATTGCCCACTACAAGGGCCGCGTGAAAGCTCCGGTTACCGGAAAATTCCGTTTTGTTGGATTTTGCGATGATTTGATGGTTATACGCTGGGACAACAAAGTCGCCCTCGATGCAGGCTATGACGCACCATCCATCGATGCCGTAACTGTCATTCACGAAGCGGATCCTGAACGTGTTTACGATGATTTTAGCGGCAAGCCGCGCATCCCTCATATCGCTTATTTAAAGGGCCTACCCAATGCGCCAGGCATTCGCTTCCGAGCGGGTCCATGGATTGATGTCGTTGCCGGCACGAGTTACGGCATGGAAGTTCTTGTGGGAGAAACCCCAGGCGGCGTATTCTGCTGCTACCTTGGCATTGAAGTTTCCACAGGCAAGAAAGTGGCGAACGTTTATCAAGGAGAAGAAAAAGTACGTTTGTTCAAAATAGGTAGAGAAGACGTGCCAGACGAAATTAAGGATGGTGCTGGCACCGGATGGGAAATGAACCCGGGTGACTGGACGTTTGAGCCTGCAAATTCCTCGGGGCCCAGCGGGTCGTCGCGTTAAAGCTACCCGGATGACTTTGGCTGGTAGGCACTTGTCTTATTTGCTATGCTTAATGGGTGGAAAAGCCCCCTCAAGACGAGCCTCAGGACGCACCATTGCCTGAAGATGCTGGCGTTGATTACTCAACGGCTGAGCAAGATTCACTGCTTGTGCGTCGTCAGCCCTTCTGGAAGAAAATCGGGGGCGACGGACTGGTGGTATCGATCGTTATCCACGTCGTCTTACTCATTCTCTTTGGTGCCTGGGTAGTGTCGAGTTGGACAGATACCGCCAAGACAGACCCTGATACTTTTGCCACAGGTGCGGGCGGTGGGGCTGCGGGCGAGCGCGCAAAAATCTTTGAACACAAGCTGCAGCCGAAGAATGCCAAGAATTTAGCCAAAACTTCTGCGCGCATTACTTCGAAGTCGAGCAGCGCCACACTTGCCCTTCCAGACATTCCCACAACCTCGTCGGCCTCACTCATCAGTGGCATGACCGGTGGCGGATCTTCAAAAGGTTTTGGTGGCGGATCTGGTGGCGGCATTGGCTCCGGTAAAGGCGCAGGCGTGGGTAATGGAAAAAATTTCGTCGGTCTCTTCGGTGCCAAATTTGGTATCAGTGGTCTCACCGGAACTTTCTACGATATCAAACAGGACAAAGATAAAAGTCCGACGAAAGCTGCGCCCTACCCCGCTGGCGTGGGTCCTTACCGTGAAGCGGTGCGCGAGTTCCTTAACGCCAACTGGAATCCAATTAAGTTACGCCGTTATTACGTTGCGCCGGAAAATCTTATTCTCAGCCAGCTGTTTATCCCGAGCCGAGGTGCGGGTGAGGCTCCAAAGGCTTTTAACGTAGAAAAAGACTGTCAGCCCTCCCGCTGGGTCGTGCACTACAAGGGCAACGTCAAGGTTCCCCAAGACGTGCCATTCCGCTTCGTTGGATCGGGAGATGACTGGCTGATTGTACGCTGGGACGGGAAGATTGCTCTCGATGCAGGCTACGAGTTTTTTGAGGCTGGTGGCGGCG
>CAIYUD010000051.1 GCA_903929325.1 uncultured Opitutia bacterium
CGCACGTGTTTCGGCAATGGAGTGTGCCAGGGGTTTTTGTAGGTAGACGTGTTTTCGTAGGCGCATGGCCCGAAGAGCGGGCAGGGCATGCATGTGGTCGGGGGTAGAAACCACCGCTCCGTCGAATTGATCGCCGAGCTTTTCGAACATTTCTCGGTAGTCACTAAAATGGGCAACGCCTGGAGTGGTCGCATTCGCTGAGCCGAACCGATTTTTATCTATATCACAGAATCCGACATAACGCACTTTAGGATGCGAACCGATTTGTTGAATATCGTCTCCACCTTTCCCGGCGCAGCCAACTTGAACTAACTGAAGTTTGGAATTAAGGTTTTGTCCGCGAACAAGCGCCGGGAAAACGAATGATGCGAGTGCGGTTTGGTGTAAAAACCGTCGACGCGAAAGTGCCATAACTTCTACTCCGTTACTTTATTTGCCAGGAACTGCAGCAACTTCAGGAGCGAGCGTCACGGTGTTTCGTTC
Organism: uncultured Opitutia bacterium; assembly: GCA_903929325.1. Taxonomy (GTDB): domain Bacteria; phylum Verrucomicrobiota; class Verrucomicrobiia; order Opitutales; family UBA953; genus UBA8828. Next base: position 484 of record CAIYUD010000051.1, read on the forward strand.
GAAATCGAGGGCCGTTGGTTTGCAGGTTAGTTGATAGAAGGGAGATTGCGTGTCTTCCATCATATCAGACCAGCGCACGAGCTCGCCAGAGTACGATGACATGCGTCCCATAATGGCGACAGCGGTCGATTCTGCGACTTGCTTGGCTTCATTCATGGGTTTTCCAGCAATAACGCCTTTGATGAGGTCAACGTGCTCTTGGACGTAGGGGTTTTCGGCTTCGAGTTTAATCGCAGCGACTTGGATGGCTTTGCCGGCAATTTTACCACCACCAAAGGCAGTGCCTTCAGCTCCAGTAAAGAATTCACCGACGCGACTCCATGTTCCGGAGATCTGACGGCACTGGCTATGAATGTGTACGCCGTCACCGAAATCATAATCGACGCTGAAGAAGTCAAACTGGTTACCGGTTTCGCGACGGGCACGTCCACCAAAGCCAACCGCCGAAACAGGCAGGCGACCGAGGAACCAAACTGCTACGTCCAAGTTGTGTACGTGCTGTTCGACGATATGGTCGCCGGACATCTCCGTGAAGTTGACCCAGTTACGTGCCATGTAATCGGCATCGGATTCGCCAGCGTTGCGACGCTTGGTCCAGGGCACCACGCCATTCCATTGCACGACGCCGCCGCGGATAGCGCCGATAGCGCCTGCATCGATGAGTGCTTTGTTGCGTTGGTATTCTGCTGCGTGACGGCGTTGTGTGCCCGCAACGACGGCTAAACCTTTGGACTGAGCTTTGACTCCTGTCGCAATCACCGAGCGGGCGCCTGCAGGATCTACCGCAACGGGTTTCTCAATAAAGCAATGTTTGCCTGCATCTACGGCCGCCGCGAAGTGTATAGGGCGGAAGGCTGGCGGTGTTGCCATAATCACATAGTCGCAACCACTCGCGATGACCTTTTGGTAACTATCAAAGCCGCCAAAACAACGCGCCGGTGCTACCCCGACTTTTGCACCGAGCGCAACTGCTTGGCTGGCGAAGGCGTCGCCAAGGGCCGTCACTTCGACAGGGATGCCAAGAATCTTTGCGGCCTCGCGGAAGTCATTGAGTGCACCCGTGCCACGGCCGCCGCAACCAATGACGCCAACTTTAAGTTTATCGGGTTTTGTCCCGCCGATAGCGAAGGCACGTGGTGATAGGGCGACTGCGGCTCCGGCGAGCGTGAGCGAGCTGATGAACTGGCGACGGGGTAGGGGTGACATGATTCATTAGATGACAATCTGTAAGGTAAGTTCCAAATGAATTGTCGATTGTCGGGAACCTGGATTCGACCAAAGTGGTCACAGACACTACCCCCATGTCATCACTCCCTCGCCGTAGTTTTATTCAGAATGCTAGCCTTGCCGCCGCTGGCCTTGCCTTGGTCCGTCCGCTGCTCGGAGCAGATGCACCGCCCGCTGCTGGCCTTAAAATTGCCGGTGTTGGCGTTGGTGGACAAGGTGGCTACAACATTCGCGCCTGTGCGAAAGCAGGAGCAGAAATTGTCGCTCTCTGCGATGTACACCCAGCGAACTGTGCGGGACTTTACAAAGAGTTCCCGAAGGCTGCGACGTATACCGACTTTCGCGTCATGCTTGAAAAGCATCCTGAGATTCAGGGTGTCGTCATTGCGACACCGGATCATACCCACGCTTGGATTGCGATGGCCTGCATGCGCGCTGGAAAGCATGTCTACGTTCAGAAGCCTATGGCTTACACGGTGCGCGAAGCGCGTTTGTTGCGCGACACTGCACGCGAGTTAGGTCTCGTTACTCAAATGGGCAATCAAGGTCACTCTGGCGAAGGCATCCGCCTTATTCGTGAGTGGATTGATGCCGGTTTAATTGGCGAGGTGCGCGAAGTGCATGCATGGACGAATCGCCCGCTTTGGCCGCAAGACACCGGAACGAAACGTCCAACCGAGACACCACCCGTGCCGGAAGGTCTCGATTGGAATCTCTGGATTGGTCCAGCGCCGATGCGCCCTTACCACCCTTCGTATCATCCGTGGAGCTGGCGTGGCTGGTGGGATTTCGGTACAGGTTCACTCGGCGACATGGGTTGCCATATCATGGATCCCGTGGTGACAGCATTACGCCTTGGACACCCCGTGAGTGTCGAGGCCACCATTCCTACTTTCTATCCTAACAAGAGCGAACTTGAGAAGAGCCCTGGCGAATCTTACCCACGTGCTTCAATTGTACGCTATCGATTCCCTGAGCGACAAAATCTTCCCGCGGTCGAGTTTACGTGGTGGGATGGCGGCTTGATGCCCTCGCGGCCTGCAGAACTTGAAGAGGATATGCCGTTTGGTGATTGGAATGGCGGTTGCCTCTTCATCGGCACGAAAGGTAAACTTACCTGCGGTTGCTACGCGGAGAAACCGCGACTGCTGAGTCCTGAATTACGTGAAGCTGCGAAATCAGTCCCGAAGAACATTCCACGTATTCCCGGTGCAGTTGGGGGGCATGAAGCGGACTGGCTTCGTGCAATCAAGGGCGGCCCTGCGCCATGCTCCAACTTCGAAGTTGCAGGTCCTCTCGCAGAGACAGTGCTGATGGGTAACCTTGGCATTCGCTTCCCGAATCGACGTCTACTCTGGGATGGCGCCGCCATGAAGGTGACCAACGACGCTGAGGCCAATAAATATGTCCAGCGCGTTAACCGCGAAGGATTCTCATTCTAAGATAACTTAGATCCGGCACTCAAAGACCTCAAGTTTCCCATTCGGATTACGCAGAATTTCCGTAGGGAAGGTGAGTTCAACGGTAAAGTTATGATCAAGGCTTTTGAGTAAGATGTCGATAAGGTCCTTTTGCTCAATTTCCGTGAATGCGCGCGCAGCTACAATTTGTAGCTCAACTTTCTCCAAAGAGTGCTGAATGCATTTGAGCTGCCGAATACCGGCATCGTCATATTTTTTATAGATAACAAATTCCCCGAGTCGTGGC
>CAIYUD010000052.1 GCA_903929325.1 uncultured Opitutia bacterium
CGACAGGCGCGACGAACGCCCCCGCGACGCAGATGACCACCAGCACAAGAATCAAAGTGCGCAAGGCACACCCCCGCCCGAACAATCATGATTCTACCCGAAAACGACGACGAATCGCCTATCGCGGTCGCTACTTCGCCGGTCTTTCACTCTTCATGTTTTCCATCCTAGGCATCGTCTTAGCCAACGGATTGGTGATGACCTTTATATTCTGGGAGCTCGTCGGTTTCTGCTCGTACATGTTGATTGCGCATTACTTCGATAAAGACTTTGCCGCAGCGGCATCGAAGAAAGCCTTTATCGTCAATCGTATCGGTGACCTTGGCTTCATCCTGGGTATCGCTGCCTGCCTGTCGCTCTACGGCACAACGGACTTTGACGCACTCAAGGTTGCCGTCGACGCCAAGCCTGCACCTGCGTTGGTGGGCTTCCTTCTCCTCGGCGGCTTCATCGGCAAGTCGGCCCAGTTTCCTCTGCATGTTTGGTTAACGGACGCGATGGCTGGACCTACACCGGTCTCTGCACTTATCCACGCCGCAACCATGGTGGCTGCCGGTGTCTTCTTAATGGCACGCATCTTCTTCCTGCTCCATCCCGACGTCCTCCAGCTCTGCCTTTGGTCCGGTGCCGCCATGGCCGCACTCGCTGGACTTTGTGCACTCGCGCAAACCGACATTAAGAAATCACTCGCCTACTCCACGCTTGCTCACCTTGGCATCATGGGAGCCGCGCTTGGCCTCGGACATCCCAAACTCGCCTTACTGCACATGGCGATGCACGCCTGCTTCAAGGCGACACTCTTCTTGGGTGCCGGCTCCATCATTCACGGATGCCATCACGAGCAGGACATGCTACAGATGGGCGGACTGGCACGAAAAATGCCGGTGACCTTTGCCGCGTTCCTCGTCGCCTCTCTTTCCAACTGTGCTGTGCCCTTCCTTGCAGGTTGGTATTCCAAGGACGCCATCCTCGAAGCTGCCCACGAACATGGCATACTCGTCTTTGCCCTACTCTCGATCGCTGCACTCGCGACCTGTCTTTATAGCGGCCGAATGATTCGATTGGTCTTTATGGGCGAAGCACGGTCGGAAGCTTCAACACATGCCCATGAATCACCTTGGACGATGCTGTTGCCGCTCATTGTGCTCGGCCTCGGTTACTCTGTCTTCGCGGGTAACTATATCGGTATACCTAAAGCCAGCGTTTCTGTCCTGCCCGCACCGATGCACTTCCACTTCGGCGCAGCTTCCATCGTTGGATTAGGATCACTCATCTTTGGCTTCTTCGGAGCGCTCTGGTTCTACGGACGTTCGAAAGGCGATGCCCTCCGCGATGCCTCACCCGCTGTCTATGGCGCGCTGGAACGTCGCTGGATGGATAACCTCTACGATGGCTACGTCGCTCGCGTTCAACAGCCATTGATTGACGCCCTAGCCTTCATCGACCTCGCGCTCATCAACGGCATCGGCGGCAAAATTCTCGGCGCCGGCATTCCTGCAGGACTGGGTGCGCTATCACGCCGACTTTTCCATACCGGCTCAGCACGCGTTAATGCTGCTTGGTTTGCAATCGGTGCTCTCCTTATCACCGCACTCCTTCTTGGCATCCTTTGATCATGTCGCCCCTTCTTCATTCTGCTTACTTGCTCGATGCGGCTGTATTTAGCCCACTTGTCATAGGCGCATTGCTCCTGCTCTTCGGTCGTCGCTTAAGTTTAGGTTCGCTCGCAGTTGCAGCTAACCTCGCTGCCATTGCTGCACTGATGCAACTGGTGACACTGATTGTTAACGGACGGTCGGGCGGCGAATCGGCATTCGGTGCCTTCTTGTTAGAACCAATGGGCGCCGCCCTCTTTGGCATGACAGTTGTCGTGGGCGTTGCCGCTGTACACCGTGCGATTCGACAACTACCCGGCGTCGAAAAGCCACATGCTTATCTCGGGCTTATCTTGATTCTCTGGAGTGGCACCCTCGGTGCCTTTGCTTCACCGATGAGCAACCCTGAAGGCGCTATCAAGGCATACGTTTATCACGAATTTGCACTCATCCCGACGTTTGTCCTCACAGTGTTTTGGGGCGGCGAAGGACGTCGCATGGCCTCCATGCAAATGGCCATCTACTTGACCTTAGGTGCGATGGCTGGATTGGCCGGCCTGCTCATTGCACTCAATAGCGCAACGGTATCGAGCTCTGCGACAGGGCTAATCTTACTTGGTTTTGGAACGCTGGTTTCACTCTTCCCTTTCCACTCATGGGCAGCTCCGGGCTACTCCGCGGCACCAAGCCCCGTCTCGATGCTCCACGCAGGTGCATTAAAGAAGTTCGGTTTACTCATGATCATTCAGTTCGCGATTGGGCATTTGGGCGCTTGGTCCAACTTACTTCTCTGGCTCGCACTTGGAAACACGGTGTTCATTAGCTTAGTCTGCTTAGCACAGCGCGACCTTAAGCAACTCGTCAGCTGGAGCTCAGTCGCCCACATGGGACCGATCTTCCTTGGACTCTGGGTGGCAGACGTAACTGGAAAAGCAGATGGTGTACACGCAGCCATCTTCTTGATGGTGGCGCACGGCTTAAGCGCCGCGGCACTCTTCTCGCTCTCGAACGACGTGCGTGCGCGTACGGGCACTTACCGTATCGAAGAACTTGGCGGGCTTGCCAATCGCACACCGGTTCTGGCGGCATTTTTTGTCGCCGCATCCATGGCATCCATCGGCCTCCCAGGCTTTGCGAATTTCTGGGGAGAATTTGGCATCTTCCTTTCTCTGCGTGGTCAATCCCTTTGGATTCAAGCAGCGGCTGCATCCACCATCATCGTCTCGGCAATTTATATGCTACGGGCAGTTGCCGCGACGTTCTATGGTCCTCTAAATCCTGAACTAGAAAAATCTTCAGCAACTCTGCACGACTTAACTTGGTCCGATCGGCTGATCCCTCTCTTCCTACTCGGTGCCTCATTGGCACTGGGCTTTAACCCTTCACTTCTGACCCGTCTGTTCACCCCATGACTCACCTGATTGCTGCTTTAGATTCCTTTCAAGGTCTAGCACCCACTGCCAGCGACTGGCGCTCCATTCTCCCTGAGATTGTCATCGCAGGCCTCGGCGTTTTTGCCCTTCTCCAGTCCATATTCCTGCCGAGCAATGCTCGCTGGCTAATCCCCTCCGTCGCCCGCGTTGGCTTGGTCTTTGCAGCTTATCTTTCAATCCACGCAATCCAAACTCCCGAAAGCAACTTTAGCGGACTACTCTTTGGGGGCTCTAACAGTTGGCGCCTTCTCTTCATTACGTGCGCGCTGCTCACTAGCCTGATTGGTTCACGTTTTATCAAATCAAGTGGAGCAGATGACGCTGAGTACCATCACTTGCTCCTTTTAGTTACCGCTGCGTTCATGGTGCTGTCACAATCCAACCATGTGGTTAGCTTTTTCGTCGCCCTCGAAACGGCGACCGTCGGTCTTTATATTCTCGTCGGTTTTCTCCGCAAAAGTAACGCCTCACTAGAAGCCGGCGTAAAATACCTCGTGGCCGGTGGCTTGAGCTCGGCCTTACTCTTAATGGGCTTCGTCTTACTCTATGGCGTCGCAGGCATGAACCAGGGAGTGACCGATGCGTTGTCGTTTGATGATATTGCTTTGGGTTTAACAGCTAATCCGACGAGCGTCTTGGGTTTAGTCGGGGCTGCTCTCGTTATCTGTGGCGTCGCTTTCAAAATTGGTTCGTTCCCTTTCCACAGCTGGATTCCTGACGTCTACCAGGGCGCACCAACACCGACGACGGCCTTGCTCGCAACCAGCTCCAAGGCTGCGGGCGTCGTTGGCTTAATCATTCTGATGCAGGGACCCCTTCTCCCAATTCTCCCTCAAGTATCGATTGTCTTAACCGTACTCGCAGCCGGATCCTTACTCGCGGGTAACCTTGGCGCACTCGGCTCAACCCAGACCAAACGCGCACTCGCGCTTTCGGGCGTTTCGCATGCTGGATTCATTCTCGCCGCCCTCAGCACCGTCACTGCCGAATCCCAATTCCTTTACGCTCACAGCATTGTCATCCTATACCTTGCGGCATACTGCCTCGCCACATTCGCAACGATGGGCGCAGTCGCCGCTATCCCGGCGGAAAGCGACGATCGACGCTCCTTACTTGATTTACGCGGACTCATTCGCCGCAGCCCATCGCTGACTGCATCGCTAACGCTGGGTATCGGCTCGCTTGCAGGCATCCCGCCTTCACTCGGCTTCTTTACAAAATTAACGGTGCTTATTGCACTCATCCAAGCCCAAGCATGGGGCCTGCTTGCCCTCTCCGTTGTCAGCGTAGCCGTTAGCATCTATTACTACTTCGCCATTATCCGCGAAGCGACTCTGCGCACGTCGGCTGACGACAAACCTGCAACGACCAACCTGCCGTGGGCGACCTCAGCGCTGCCACTCTTCTTAGGACTCCTGACAATTCTTGGCGGAATCCTATTGACCCTCGTACAGCTTAGCCTCTCGTAAGCACTAAGTCAGGCGCTTGCCACGCGGGTGAAACTTTCGGTGCGAGTCGCTCAACTTTGCCTTTTCGACAGAGGTGTAAATCTGCGTCGTGGCAATATCTGCGTGACCTAGCATTTCTTGAATGGAACGCAGGTCGGCACCACCGCCCAGAAGATGCGTCGCAAAGGCATGACGAAGTAAGTGTGGCTTTACAGGCTTATCAATCCCCGCGCGCCGTGCGGCAGCTTTGACGCCAACCCAAAAGGTTTTTCGTGAAAGTGCCTCGCCGCGCGCTGATAAAAAAATGGCGCTGCCTGTTTTGGGTCGGACTAATTTGGGACGTCCGGCCTTGAGGTATGCACGGAGGGCAACGAGGGTGGCTTCGCCGACGGGAACAACGCGATCTTTGGATCCTTTACCGCGCACACGAACGACGGCTTCGTCGGCATCAAGGGCTTGGAGTTCTAAATTGCATAACTCAGAAACACGCAGGCCCGATCCATACATCAACTCAAGCATCGCACGGTCACGCAAACCTTGAGGCGTTGAGGTGTCGGGTGCGACGACGAGTCGAACCGCTTCCTCGGGCGAAAGCATTCCAGGAAGTTTGCGGCGGATGCGCGGACTCTTCGCGAGTTCGCAGAAATCATCTCGCCGAAATCCTGAGCGGACTAAATGACCGGCTAAAGCGCGTACCGCTGAAAGCTTGCGTGAAAGTGTAGCGGGCGAGGAACCTCGCTTATCCAACACGCGAATAAAGGCGTCCACTTCACCTCGACCCACTGCGGTCCAAACGGTTTTTCCAGCACGTCCACAGTGCGTGGCAAATTGGAGCAAATCGGTCTCGTAAGCAGAAGCCGTATGCGGTGAAAGCCCGCGTTCTAGCGAAAGATGGGCCAAGAAGGCGTCAATTGCCTCCCGGAGGCCTTCTGGAACCGACTCGCTGGGGTGCCGTGGGCACATGCACACGAGTGTTGCCCCCGACGGCGCGGAGTCCATAAGGAACGACGCATGAGTAGTCCGCGAGAACGCGCCATCAAACCCACCGACCTACGTGGCATCCTCCGGTATGTCCCAATGTTCCGTGATCACATCTTTGTCATCGCCGTTGATGGTGCCGTGGTCGGTCACGAAAATTTCGTCAATCTCGTGACAGATATCGCCGTACTCCGGAGCCTTTCCATCAAGGTGGTTCTCGTCCACGGCATTGGGCACCAACTCGGAGAACTCATTCGCGAACACCACGTCAAAGCTGCGGACATCCAAGGCGAGGGTCCCACCGATGCTCCCACGATGTCACTCGCACGTGAAGCTGCCGCACTCGTTTCTCAAACCATCCTCGAAAATCTTTCCCAGGCAGGCTTACGTTGCGCCATCACAAACGCTGTGCGGGCAACACGGGTTGGCGTCATTCGCGGTAAAGATCACCTCTTCACCGGTAAAGTTGAGAAGGTCGATACTGCCCTGCTCACCTCGATGCTTAACCAGGATATCCTCCCCTTGGTAACACCGATTGTCTGCGACCGCGAGGGACAGTCCTTACGGGTCAACAGCGACCACCTTGCTGCAGAACTGGCCGTGGCTCTACGCGCCTCCAAACTTATTTACCTAACGCCCTACACAGGTCTTACCGTTAACGGTGAGGTTAAGGTGAATTTGCCGGAAGACGAATTGGCTACACTCCTCAAAGACAAGAAGCTTGGCCTTGAGCCGCGTTTACGGAGCAAAGCAATGCATGCAGCCTTTGCCCTCGATGAAGGCGTACCCCGTGCGCACATCCTCGACGGCAGAGTCTTCGGCGGACTACTCATTGAAATCTTCGATAAAGTCGGTCTGGGCACGATGGTGCACGCCAATGACTACGACCGGATCCGTCTGGCAAAAAAGAAAGATACCCAAGCCCTCTACAATCTTGCGAAGCACGGCGCACGGTCCGACGCGCTGATCGCTCGGTCACGGCAACAAATCGATCAGTCCATTAGCGACTTCATAGTCTATGAAATCGACGATTCGATTATCGGCTGTGCAGCTTTACGTAAATACACCGACCAGTCTCATATCATGGAAGTTGGCGCCGTCTACGTGCAGCCGTTCTACCATGGACGTGGTGTTGGTAAGAAGCTCGTCGAGTACATCAAACGGAAAGCCAAACAAGCAGGAGCCAAGAAGCTCATTGCCCTAACAACCCAAACCCAGGGCTTCTTTACGGGTGCCTGTGATTTTGAAGAAGGCTCACTGGCAGATCTGCCAGCACAACGTCGCCGAGAATTAAAGAACAGCGGCCGTGGCTCACGGGTGCTGACCTTCTCGCTCAAGCGGTTTATCGAAAACCCTCGCTAAACTTTTTAGCGGAAGAAGCCGCGTTGCTTCTCGCTAATCGGCATGCCGGTTTTCTCCATCACGGCGAGCAAGTCCTCCCAGAAATGGCGCTTCGGCGTTTGGCTGGGATTCCTGAGCAAGTAAGAGGGGTGGAACGTCGCGATGACGTCAAGGCCTTCGACGGTATACCACCGGCCTCGTTCATCCGTAATACGTTTTGTAAAATCGCCCGTGAGCGCGTGCAACGCCGTCCCACCCAAGACCACAACTACCTTTGGCTTAATCACCGCCAACTGAGCACGTAGGTACGGTAGGCAGAAAGCAAGTTCGCGTGGGGTTGGCGTGCGGGACCCAAAACCCGTCGGAGTCTCCGGGCGCCACTTCATAACGTATGTCGTATAAACATTTTCACAAGCCAGCCCCATGGCCTTTAACGCCTTCTCTAAAAGCTGACCGTTTTCTCCTGAAAATGATTTATTTTCATATTCGTCATTTTCCGTTGGCGCCTCACCCACAAAAACAATTTCGGCGTCAAGGTTGCCTGCACCAAAAATAAGCGGCTTAACTTTTCCTAAATGACGTTGGCATTCGGGGCAGGCTTTAACGATTCCTTCGAGTGCAGCCATTTGGTCACTTTTGTTTAGACCAGCGGGAAGGTTTACTTTTGGCGGTTCAGGAATCGCACTGTCATCCACTTTGCCGACAGGCGCCCGTGGCTTAGGCTCAGTTGGCACAACTAGCGGATCGCGTTTATACTCTGCTTGAGGTTTAACGGGGGCTGATGGTGCGCTGGGTGCGGCAATCTTCGGCTGTCCTTTGAGCGTGCGGAGAATGTCGACGGATTCGGCAGAAAGCGGGACGGTTTCAACCCCTTCGGCCCTTAAACGGCGAAGTTCGGTCAAAAGGACCTGGAGGGGCTCGGTTTCGTCCATCGAAGGCGTGAGGCTGTTGCCGCAGGACCCTGGGGCAACCCCGTTCGATGCACATAGGCCTTATGAGGTCAAAAGTGCCCTAAAATAGGGTATTTTACCTTAAGTGTGTACCGATTGTGAATAAACTTGCATTGGGACACCCCAAGTGCGATTTAACACCTTCGGTTCCCATTAACTAAACTCATAGGGAACCCCGCAAGAAGCTGGTGGGTTGTCGGTCGCAAGCGATGACAATTTGAAATCCGAGGTCGGAAACAGGCAATGCGGTTGTTGGTACAGAAAGAAATAATACAATGGATAACAAACTGTTCGTCGGCAATCTCGCGTGGGCTTCCACCGAGGACGACATCCGCGCCCACTTCGCTCAATTCGGCGAAGTGACATCCGTGGAAGTCATGCGCGACAAATTCACCGGCCGTGCTCGCGGTTTTGCCTTCGTAACGATGGCAAACGGCGAAGCGGCACTAGCAGCCATCGCTAAGACCGAAGGCGTGGACTTCATGGGTCGCCCCTTGAAAGTCAACGTCGCACGTCCTCGCGAAGAGCGCCCCTCCTTCGGTGGTGGCGATCGTGGCGGCTTCGGTGGTGAGCGCCGCTCCGGCGGCTTCGGTGGCGGTCGTGGCGGCTTCGGCGGCGGCGGCGGCGGTGGCGGTCGTGGTGGCTTCGGCGGAGAACGCCGTGGCGGCTTCGGCGGCGATCGCGGCGGCTTCGGCGGCGGTCGCGGCGGTGATCGCGGCGGCTACTAATCCCACCTCGGATTAGACTCCCTCAAGGGCGCACTTTCGTGCGCCCTTTTCTTTTGGGAAGACTTTAGGCTTTCAGGCGGTCAGTAATCCGCAAGATGATGCTGTATGAGCTCACGCCCCTCGAGTCGCTGGTTCCTGTGTTTAGCTGCCTGGCTGGTGGCCTTGTCTGCCCACGCTGAACCCCTTCGCGGCATTCCCGCTAATGTCGATGCAGCTGTACATATTTCCTACGACGAAGCTGCGAAGTCGCAACTACACCCCGTTGCCGTCGCCCTCCAAAAACGCATGGAAAAACTTGGCGAACAACTCGACCCCGCAACCGCCAAGCGCAACAAGGATCTTTTAAATCGCTTAGGCTTAAAGACGGACGGAACGCACACCCTTAACCTGGGAATCCGCATCACGAAGGGCGAAGGTGAAGAAGGTCCTGATTATTCTTTCTACGGCGTCATCCACCTCGAACTCCGTAAATCCG
>CAIYUD010000053.1 GCA_903929325.1 uncultured Opitutia bacterium
ATTGAAGCCCGAACCGAACGAGAGGATGATCATCTCAAAACCAACCTCGGCAGCTTGATCGATGGCCGCACGCGCTGCTTCAGGACTCGAAGCGACTAGATGGTGCATCAATGGATTCTCGGTCACCCACGGTGCCAGTGTGCGGTACATGCGACGTTGGGCTAGACCACGGCGTTCGCGACTGGATGAGTCTTGGACGAGTCCAAAGGCACGGAACGTGGTGAAGGTCTCGCCAGGAGCAATGTCTTGCGCGGGCCCGCGGGTCGGTCCGACTTTTAATAAGCACGGTGTCTCGCGATTGTAATTTACCTGCGATGTATAAAGCGGATCTTTTTCCCAGCGGACAACGTGGCTGTTGGCTTGGCGAGCGGTGAAGCTGCCAAAGGCCTGATCGGTTTCGACTTGGATGCTGTCAGGTTGGTCGAGTGGATTTGGGCCGCGTGATTCGACGTCGCTCGACTGCTCAATGACCGCAAGGACCTCGGACGTAAACCGGTCGACGCATAAGGACTTCTTGGAAATGTTTTCGACCGTCATCCACTTCGACCACACAGGCAACCCGTCGTAGAGCTCATAGTGGATGGAGACATGGAAGGGGGCCTCGGCGAGTGGTTGCTTATCTTTGACTGGAGAAAACTCTAACCGCACGGCGACGCCCTTGGGCGGCCATTGTACGTCGGGAGCATGTGGACGGACTCTCTTCCAAGGCATGCGCTCTTTGATTTCGCTGATCTGGACGCCGATGAGTTGGAGTGCATTGGGGTCTGTCTTCAGTGCAGCCTGCCATTCGGGTGTTAAGAATGCATGATTGGGTTGACCGATGAGACCACCGACGGCGAATTCTTGGCCGTTGATTGTGACCATAGCCTCGGGACGCACGGAGCGGACGAGCGAGCGGCCGGACATTAAATCGTCGAGCGCAAGTGTAGCGCAGCCGTCTTTGAGTCGGATGACGCGACGGATAAGTCCGTTTTGCAATGTGAGCGTATCGCCATTCTCACTCTTTGTTGCCGTCGCCTTGAATGATGAAGCATCGAGCTGCCAATCCGCCGCTAGCTGGTAGTTCTCCGGAGGCAGGGCCTGGGCAAAGATAGCTCCGAGAAAAAGAGCGACGATGGAGGTGCGAAACATAAAATCGATTTTAAGTCTATTGCCACGGAGTACTGTCACAAGGGCACAGTGCCCCGAGTGACGACTGTGGCGCCACCTTATAAGGTAATCCCATTTACTATCAGCGGTCCGTCCGGCTGCTAATCACCCACCGACCGCTTATTTCGCCAAATTCATCACGTCACCTAACGTATTACATTCGCGAAGATCTGCTGGCGCGAGCTGCTTCCCATAAGTCCCTTGAAAAATTGCCAAGATAACCAGGGCCGCGAGCGAATCCCACCAAGGCTGTTCACGAAAACGCGTCGCTTCCGACAGACTGCCCTTAGGACAACTTTGAAGCGAAAGTTCGAGCTCAGCGAGAAAAGCCATTGTTAGAAAAAGAGACTAAGGACTAAAGACTAAGGACTAAAAGGATAAAGAGGCGCACCAAAAGCTAGCCAGCTAACCAGCTAGCCAGCTGTATTGAAAACCGTTCAGCCGTTCCGCTGTTCAGCTTACTCTGTAAACTGGTTAGCCGGTTAGCTAGCTAGCTACTTAGCTGTTTACTAAACTGTTCAGCTGTTTAGCTGTTCAGCTGTTTAACTATTATGTGCTCACAGGAAATGAGCTCAGCTCATTTCCTGTGCTCATTTCCAGTGCTCATCCCCATAAATCCCCAGCTTGCCTAATTGGCTAAGCAGGAATTGGGCATCGGGATTAGCGAGGAGTTCGCGGGGCGATTTATTGGAGCTCAAGCGGACAAACATTTGTTCGCGGCGCTGCTCTATGCCGCGCTCTTTAAAATCTTTGATGACAAGCGTGGTGCGCTCGATGCGACCAACTAAGCCGTTGCGCCAACCAATCTCTTGTTCGTCGTAGCGATTCGGCTCACCGTTAACAAGATGCCAGAACATGGCGTGGATCTGTCCGCCAGCTGGCGTCCGGTAAAGTCCATGTTCGTACGGCAATAAATTCCGTGCGCCAATTTTCCCAGGCTGGGCGTAGTCACGCTCCAAGCGTTCGCATCCAGCGTAGACCCAGCAGGAGTCGGGATTGTGTGAGCCTGCGTCGACGAGTGAGACGCGGCCAGGCTCCCAGTAAGCGACGTAGACGATGATCTGGATATCCCCCTTTACGAAAAGTCGCTGCACAACTTGATCGTAATTAAGGACACCGCGTACGCTCTGGATGCCTGCGGTGGATTCGGCGAGCGGGAGATCTTTGGACTGCCAGCCGATGACGGCACGGGGAACGGCGTCATCAAGTCGTCCGCTAAATAATCGCGTCTGTGTGCTGAAGAATTCCACGCGGACGACGAGAGCCGTCAGCGCAAGGAGAAGGAAAGCGGAGAGGTAGAGGAAGGGTTTCATCTAAAACAAGGAAGAGGATAGGGAGTAAGCACGGCGTGCACAAGGCGCACTACGACGGCGGTCCTACGGACCTATGACGGCAGCTCGCCATGCGAGCTTATGACGGCGGCAGCTATGCTGCCTACGACAATGAAAGGTGAATTCCGTAGGGAATAGTGCTCAATGCGTGAGAATAGCATTTCCTAAAGAATAAGAGAGCATGTGGCATGAGTGCTCCACGCGGCGGACATGAAGGGTTGTTAGTTTACCGAGTCTCTAACGAGCTATGGATTGATCTAACCCATTGGAGCGCGTCTGTCCGCTGGGGGCGAAACGGACATCTTTCGTCACAGTTACTGCGCGCTGC
>CAIYUD010000054.1 GCA_903929325.1 uncultured Opitutia bacterium
AGGGCCGGAAGCGTCTGCCGTAATGAAGGGAAGATTGATATCGACCGAGTTCGCGGACGAGAGCGCAATCTTCGCTTTTTCAGCTTCTTCCTTCAGACGCTGCAGAGCCATGGCATCTTTCGAGAGATCGATACCATTCTCGGCCTTGAAGCCATCGACGAGCCATTGAATCAGACGCTCGTCCCAATTGTCACCACCGAGTTCGGTGTCGCCGTTGGTCGCACGAACTTCAAAGACGCCATCACCGATTTCGAGTACAGAGACGTCGAAGGTACCGCCACCTAAGTCATAAACGGCAATCTTTTCGTCTTTCTTCTGATCAAGACCGTAAGCGAGTGAAGCTGCAGTCGGCTCGTTGATGATTCGCAGCACTTCAAGTCCAGCAATCGTGCCGGCATCCTTGGTCGCCTGACGTTGTGCATCATTGAAGTAAGCAGGAACTGTGATCACGGCCTGGGTAACTTTTTCACCGAGGTAAGATTCTGCATCCGCTTTCAATTTTGCCAAAACTTTGGCGGCAATTTCTTGCGGCGTGAAGACACGCTTCTCGCCGTTGACGACACACTCGATGGCAGCATCGCCGTTCTTACCTTCGACCACCTTATACGGAAGCTTCGAGGCAACGTTCTTTACTTCGGCAAACTTGCGACCGATCAAGCGCTTAGCCGAAAAGATCGTGTTACTCGGATTGGTGACGGCTTGGCGTTTCGCAGCCTGGCCGACGAGGGTGTCGCCGTTCTTTGCGAACGCGACGACCGAGGGCGTGGTACGTCCGCCTTCGCTGTTAGGGATGACGACGTTTTCGCCGCTTTCGCGTACTGCCATACACGAGTTGGTCGTGCCGAGGTCGATGCCGAGTATTTTAGCCATAGTAGTGTGGGTTTGTTGGTTTGTTGGTGTTAAATGCTATTCCCTATGTGCAAGGCGCGTGCCAAGGGTTACCCCCGCCAGAACCCCTTAGATAAAGGCACAGGCAGGCTCTAAGCCCTGTCACAATGGACAAAATAAGGGCAAACGTGACAGGATGTCACAGAAAGCCCGTAAGCCCTGCACTTAGCGAATCTTCAGCGTAAAGCGCCAGCGAGGATGATTCCACCAAGGCGCCTTACCTTGATCGAGCTTCAAGGCGGAGAACGTGCGCACGGAAACCGTCTTACCATCCGGCTCAAATGTCACCAGGCGCATCCAACCATCGCCCCCATTACCTTTCTCATCCGAACCGCCACCGAATCCTTGAGCGTTAAAGAGCATCTGGTGCACGTCGTGCCCGGCGGTTGCCTGATCGACGCGGTAGCCGACGTGCGCTCCCATGACGTGTCCATTAAAGACAAGTTGAATTTGCGGAGCATCCTTCACCAGGGCCTTCCACAAATCTTCACCATCATGGGTGTCGCCACCTTTACCGGTACCATACCAATGAGGATTACCGGAGCCGGTGGGAATGTTTTCGCCCTGACCGTCGCGCAGATTATTATCCTTCAAGAAGCAATGCGTGAGCAGAATGCCTAAGTGCTGTGCATATTTCGGACGGGCAAAAACCGCACGGGCCCAATCAACCGCGGCTTTACGCGGAGCCCATTCCAGCGAGACGAGCAGAATGGGACGTCCAAAGGGCGGCTTAAATTCATAAGCAGCATTCTCGAGCGTCTGTACGCCAAATGCATTCGGCGCCGTCTCGATCAGGATCCCGCCATCTTTTTGCGGTAAGGTGTGACGGTTCCAATCGAGTGGGAAATATTTGGGGAATTGGCTGTTACGATTCTCGGAGGAACGCGGACCGTAATCGTGATTACCCGTCGCCATCACGATCGGTAATTGATCTTTAATCTTATCGAGCGCGCGGCGGGCACTCGTCCACTGCGACAACGAATTCTGGTCTCCGTAACCCTGCCCTCCACCTACCTCGATTCCATTCTGCTCAACGATATCGCCTTCGTGCATGGCCAGTTTGATTTTCCAAGCCTCACGATGGTCGGCGACCCACTGACACATCCGTTCGAAGTTGCCCTGGTTCTTGGCATACTTCGCGTAATTCTGCGTGTCCGGGAAAACGAGCATCGTCCAACCCTCCTTAATACCACCTGCACCATCGCCCAATAAGGCAGGCTGCGGCAAATCGGTTTGCGCAAAGAGCTTAGGACCGATGAAGGGTGCCAGGGCTAAGGCGGTGAGGAATTGACGGCGGTGGACGAGCTTTTCCATGTAGCATTTGACCTTTCCTGAGGCTTTAGGTTCAACACTATCTTTTACTCGATGTCCTTGAATATCCCCATTCGCCTTCGGCGCCTCCGCGCCACGGCAGGCATCCGTGCCATGCTCGGGGAAAGTGACGTTGCCCCACGACATCTCATTCAGCCCCTTTTTGTGACAGAGGGTACGACCCCTGAACCCATTGCCTCCTTACCCGGTCAATCCCGCATCCCGCTCCAGGATCTCGGTAAAAAATGCGCAGAACTCAACGCACTCGGCATCCACGGTGTCGCCCTCTTTCCAAAAGTTGAAAGCGGCAAGACTGCCGAAGGCGCAGAAGCCCTCAACCCGAACGCACTTCTTTACCGAGCAATCCGTGCCGTAAAGGAAGCGTCACCTGAAACCGTTATTTTCGCAGACGTCGCCCTCGATCCCTATACGACCCATGGACACGACGGTGTGCTCACGGCCGATGGCAGCGATGTGGATAATGACCGCACTGTCGCCACCCTCGCTAAGATGTCAGTGCTCTGCGCCCAAGCGGGAGCCGATTTTGTCGCCCCTTCCGATATGATGGACGGACGTGTCGCCGCGATTCGCGCAGCTCTCGATACTGCCGGCCACACCGAAACAGGCATCCTCGCCTACTCCGCCAAATACGCCTCTGCCTTCTACGGTCCCTTCCGCGATGCCGTCGGCAGTGCCCGTAAACCTGGCGAACAAGCCATCAGCAAGTCCACCTATCAAATGGACCCAGCTAACCGCCGCGAAGCCGTCCGCGAGGCTCTCCTCGACGCCGCTGAAGGCGCTGATCTCTTAATGGTAAAACCTGCCGGAGCCTACCTCGACATCATCCGTGATGTCGCCAACGCCACCGACATCCCCCTCGCCGCTTACCAAGTGTCCGGCGAATACGCCATGCTCCACGCCGCTGCTGAACGTGGCTGGATTGACTTACGGACTGCACGCAACGAATCGCTCTTAGCCATCCGCCGCGCCGGCGCCGACCTCATCCTCACCTACTTCGCCGAAGCAGTTGCGAGAGAAGCGGGGAACTGAGACGAGACTAAAGCTGAAGGACTAAAGACTAAAGCTAAAGCAGGAGACTAAAGCTGAAGGACTAAGGACTAAAGCGGGAGACTAAGGCAAACGTGAGAGACTAAAGCTAAAGGACTAAGGACTAAAGACGGAGGGCCGAAGGGAGACTAAAGCTAAGCAGGAGACTAAAGCTTAAGGACTAAAGCTGAAAGATTAAGGCCCGGATTAGCGGGCG
>CAIYUD010000055.1 GCA_903929325.1 uncultured Opitutia bacterium
AGCGAGGATCAACTCAAGCTTGTCGACACTCACACGTGCGAAGGCTGCCAGCGCGCCACGCGATCAGCAAGGTAACGCACATAGACATCCTGGTCATTCAAGCAGGGGATTTGTTGGAAGGACTCGCCGCCTGCGTGCATGAAGTCTTCCTTACCCTCTTCGCTAATTTCCTCAATGGTCTCGAGGCAATCTGCCGTAAAGGCAGGACACATAACTAAAAGGTTTTTCACACCTTCGGATGGTAAAGCTTCTAGACGCTTATCGGTATAAGGTCTCAACCATTGCTCAGGACCGAAGCGCGACTGGAATGCCAACTCGACTTGATCCTTACGTAAACCAGCTGCGATGCGGAATAACTCCGTCGTCCGCGTGCACTGGTGCCGGTAACAATTGGCATGGCTTGGATTGGCGACTTCACAGCAGTTTGGGACCTTGGTACAATGCGCCTTGGAGGCGTCGCCCTTACGCAGGTGGCGCTCAGGCACGCCGTGGTACGAGAAGAGCACTTTATCAAACGGTTTACTTAACCAGGGCTTAGCCGACTCCACCAGCGCATTGATGTAGGCCGGATCATTGAAGTAAGGCTGAAGCATCTGCCAGCGCATACCAGGGGCGCGCTCAAGCAGTTCTTCTTGGAATTTTACGACGACTGTCTCGTAACTCGACATCGCATAGTGTGGGTACTGCGGTAGCACAAAGACTTCATCCACACCCATCTCCTTAAGTTTATCGACTGCTTGTGCGCACGAAGGCTCACCGTAACGCATACCTGTAATGACGGGCAGACCACAGGCGGCCTCTAGTTTCTTGCGAAGCTTCTCGGTCGTTACCAACAGCGGGGCGCCCTCAGGCGTCCAAACCGTTTTATAGGCAGCTGCGGATTTACGCGGACGTGTCCGTAAGACAATGCCCTCGAGCAACGCGAAACGGAAGGCTGCAGGATAATCAATCACGCGCTCGTCGCCCAAGAATTCGCGGAGATACGTACGTACATCACCCACCGATGTACTTTTCGGCGATCCTAGGTTAAGTAAAACTACAGCGCGTTTAGACATAGGTTTATTTAAAGCATTAGTCTCCAGATTGTATGACCGCGTCAACCACCGCGGCAAAAGTTTCAATCTTTGCCTCGGGGGTAATGCCATGTCCGAGGTTAAAGATATGTCCTGGATTCCCCGCATTATCGGCGAGCACTGCCTTTGTTGCGATGACAGCCTCTTCTGGGCTACGCGTCATCCATTCGGGGTCTAAATTACCCTGCAGGCAAATCGGACGGTTCACGAGCTTGCGAATTTCTGAAAGGGGTAGCTCCCAATCGACACCCAACACCGGAACCCCTGTACCTGCGAGAGCGCGCGCATCATGCGATTTTCCTTTAGCGTATAAAATGACCGGAGCTCCGGCTGGTAGTTTTTGCAGAACGGCTCGAATCCACCGCAATGAAAGTCGCTCGTAGGCTTCACCCTCAAGCAAGCCTGCCCAACTGTCAAAAATCTGAATGGCGTCGGCGCCCGCTGCGAGCTGTCGGTTTAAATACTCCGCGACGGTATCTGCGAGAACGCCGAGGAGTTTTTCGAAAGTTGCAGGCTGGCTCCGCGCAAACTCAAGTGTCTTCGGAAATCCTTCAGCACTGCCACCGTCAACAAGGTAACAGGCCAACGTCCAAGGACTACCCGCAAAGCCAAGCAACGCCTTCGTGTCACCTAATTCGCGTCGAATCTGACGCAACGCTGCGTAGACATACTCCAAACGATCGGCCGCGCCGTGCGGTGAGAGTTTTAGGATGTCGGCTTCATTCGCCAAAGCTCGATCCATTTGAATGCCACCCGCATCACGAAAACGGTAAGGTACCCCGAGCGCTTCGGGAATAACCAGGATGTCGCTAAAGAGAATAGCGGCATCGAGCGGAAAGCGGCGAAGTGGCTGAAGGGTAACTTCGGTGGCTAAGTCGGGCGTACGCACCATCGTCACAAAATCGGTCTTCGCCTTGAGGGCACGGTACTCAGGTAAATAACGTCCCGCTTGGCGCATGATCCAGACGGGCGCGCGTCCGTGAGGTTCGCACCGCACGGCCTTCAAAAAGCGCTCGCGGGAAGTCATGGGTCGAGCATTCCAACCATCCGCCAGTTGGCAAGCGGGGAGGTGTTAGACCCAGTCACGGGGCTTAATGAAATCGAGCAACGCAGCTTCGGGCGAACCTACTTCAGGAGAATGACAATACCCCCAGCGCGCCCGTGATGGCATCGACATCAAAATCGACTCCGTACGTCCGCCTGATTGCAGACCAAAAAGTGTCCCACGATCCCAAACTAAATTAAATTCAACGTAACGTCCGCGACGGATTTCTTGCCATTCAACTTCCCGAGTTCCGTAAGGCATGTCTTTGCGTCGACGTAAAATATCACACAGGGCAGGACCGTAAGCCGATCCAACTTTTTGCATCATCGCAAAAGCGTTTGCGAAATCGCCTTCATTAAAATCATCAAAGAATACGCCGCCGATTCCGCGATTCTCTCCGCGGTGTTTAAGTGAGAAATATTCATCGCACCATTTTTTGAAACGCGGGTAAAGCGAACCTGTGGCTTCACGTGATGCCTTATGCCAAGCGACAGCATCTTCCTCGAAACCATAAAAAGGCGTTAGGTCAAAACCGCCACCAAACCACCAAATGGGATTAGGCCCTTCCGTGGAGAAAAACCGAACATTCATGTGCGATGTTGGGCAGTATGGATTCAGTGGATGCTGAACCACGGAGACACCCATGGCACGAAAAGGACGTCCGACGAGCTCAGGGCGATGCTGCGTAGCCGAAGGCGGTAGTTTCGTGCCCCTGACATCCGAAAAAGCCACCCCACCCTTTTCAATAACGGCTCCGCCGCTGATGACACGCGTACGTCCACCACCACCTTCAGCGCGCTCCCACGTATCGGTGACAAATTTCGCCTTACCATCCACTGCCTCTATCTGCGCACAGAGCGTATCCTGTAACCCGAGGAGGTAGCTGTGTACGGCATCAAAGTCCATGGGGGTATACTCCTAAAAGTGGACGACGGGTCAACCCTCACACCGCACCTCATTTAAAGTAAAGAGGGGCTTAAGGCACCCCGAAGCCCCACTGTTGGCTCGCAGAAAGCCAGACCTCTGCTTGGCTTTCAGCATGATGCCACTCCAAGCACGCCTCGAACTCATGTTCATCGGCCTCGGCATTGTGGCACTCGCTATACCTTGGATGGCCTGGGCGCGACTACGCACCCTGGAGAAACGTCACGGGCGCGTCTTACTCGTGCGCGGCGTAACGGGCGAACAAGCCGCACGCATTGTTTTACTCCGCGGTGAAATTGAGCAAGTGCCAGTCGACGAAGCTTTAGACTTTTTAGGGGATAATTACGCCGCCTCTGAGCCAGCGGTAAAACTCGCACAACGTACCTATTTTAGCCGTACACTCTTTGCCGTCGTGCGAGCTGCCGGCGTTGCTGCCCACGGCTTACAACACCGAGACCGCGATCGTCGCGTCGGCCGCTTGGGTCGAATGGATGGCGTACTTATTCTCTGGGGAAATGCTTGGCCTATCCTTGCATTGGGCACCTTGCTGTCCCCCGGTCGCCTCACAGGACTCGCCGTATTTGCAGTGATGGCTATCTGCCTGGGACTTGCCCAAATTATTTCCCATCGCACAGTGGTCGATGCCATCCGACGTGCGCGTACAGAACTTGAGGGCGCTCGATTACTCGACGGACACCCCAAAAACGAAATTTCAGACGCACTCGAAGCCGCTCGCCTCGAGCACCTCGCCCTTTCCGCTAAACGAACTATCTGGGGAGCTCTCCGGCCGCGCAACTAATCGAGATTATTTCTTCTCAGGTTCAACAGGAGCGGGCTTATCTTTCTCAAAGACGCGCTCTGCCTCCACCAGTTCAGGTTTAGCGGACTTACCAAGACGTTTTAACGCAGCGACGCGCAAGCCATAGACCGCTGCATACAGTTCATCGGGTTGTGGTTTACCTTTTTTATCCAAAGACCAGCGCGGAATACCCACTTGGGTAAGTTCAATGAACACGCTGTTCGCCCATTCAGCCGTTTGTTTAGGCTCAGCGTCACGCAAAGCTAGGAGGCGGGCGGAAACACGTGCGATGGCGGCGTCACGAGGCTTACCTTTCAATTGATCGGCAGCGACAATCGCCGCGTGAGCAGTCTGTAATGACGCAGGCAGTCCATCGACCTTGATGTCATATTTAGCTAAAAGGCCATCCGTTATCTTAGAATCATACGCCATCTTCATTTGGGCACGCCGGGCAATCTCTGTACGCAATGCCTGCCGAGTCTCAGTTGGACTAACACCCTTTTTAAATAACCGTTCGAATATCTCGCGTGTTAATTCGTCGCCTGTAAGCTTAGCAATGCTCGCGCCACGATCTGATTTCCCACGGGCTCCGCCGCCACCCAACTTAGCAAAATCCGTGTCTGCGGAAAGTTTCTCGGCTACCTCGATTTGCGAATTAGGCGTCAATAATAACGCATCCATCTCTGTCAGTAAACGTGCAGCCTCTGGCCCGTTATCAATACCTTGAGCCAAAACTTTCCATAAACTTAATTCGTAAGGGTTTGTTTGTAGCGACTGACGAATATACCGTTCGCGCTTAAGGGCATCCGTTTGACTTAACGCAAACCAACCTAAAATACGCCCGCGCTGAAAACGGTCCAAGCCGAGGTTCATCGCCTGAACGAGTGCGACGCAATTAACTGCATGACGTGCTTCAAACGGTTCAAACTGTGGTAACTCTGGGCTAACCACGGAGACCTCGAGCCCGGAGATGCTTTGGCCGATGCCAAAAGTCCAAGCATTGTTTTTCTCATTCCAGCCGTATTCGGCATAAGCACGGTGGCCAGGCTGCGGACAACCATGGGTAGGTTGACCGAGCGCACGACGGAACATATCGCCCATCGTCGACAGTCGCCCACAGACCCCGCCGTCTTCCCAAATACGCGGCAACGAGTTCGGGTTCCAGTTACTCGCTTTATACTTAATCGCAGGGACGCGATCGTAATCCCAAGAATAGTGTCCGTAACCGATAATACCCGATCCTAAGCCCGCTACCTGTCCCCAATAGCGATCCCAAATCCATGCACATTCATCAGCGGAGACCGTAGTCTGAAACCACGTCATCAAGGGCCAAGGAGCTTTATCGGTCGGAAAGATAGGCCAGGCCAATTTACTACCAACAGGTTTCGGTGATTCTAATTTCGCAACCATCCAAACAATAAAATCCGGTACACTCTGATGAAGTCTTTCAGGATAGGTACCTGAGGCAATCGCTACCTGATTCCAGAATCCTTTATCCTTCGCCTCGGCTGGACTTACGTTCGCAGCTTTTAATACCTCTGCAGTATTCTCCATTACTTTAAGGTACGACGTGTTGCTCGACTTCATCCAGGCGACGACTTTGAGAACAACGGGCGACCACTCTGTTTGTGGTTTTTCTGAATACTTATTAAATTTTTCTCCCAAAGAAGCACCGAGCAATAAATGTGCGTATTTGTCCGCAAGTTTTGGATCCAAGCTGCGACGTAATAAATCTAAGTTTTCTGCGTACACGGCCGGCATCGGGTGCTTGGCAAAAAGTAACCCAACATGAATAGCGGGATGTGCTTCGACCCAGTTCCAGAATTCGGGAGTGAGTGGTGCAGTTTGGCGCGCAGCAACATCGGCATCATGAATAAAAGCATTAACCGCTGGATCTGTGAACTGCGGGAAGCGGGCAACAGGTGCATGCACACCAATCGCGCGTGCTGACTCGGCAACATTTCCAGAATTACTTGGCGCCTCGGCCATGCAGTGGCCAGACACCAAACCAATCATAACCATGCTCCACATTCGGTACATGGATTCTAAGTTAAGCCATAACTCGTCAGGCTCCAATAAGAACCTTGCCGAGACCTCCGCTGGTCGGGCTGGTGAGATTTGAACTCACG
>CAIYUD010000056.1 GCA_903929325.1 uncultured Opitutia bacterium
CGCAACCATTCCCTCACTGGTGTATTGGGTTTGCAATAAACAAATATGGCATCGCCAAAACTACGCAGTGCCCCTGAGTCTATCGTGGTCTCAAAGTATGGGGCCTCCGGGCAGTGAGCAAATACGGGATGAAAGTGCCGCAGAGGAATGCACCCTTCTCGCCACAAGCATCTCGCGTGCAAAAGGTGATCCTGCTGTCATCGAGATCTCGAATGAGGAAACCGCCTGGGCTATCGTCCGCGCGCTTTCTTCTATTCGAATCACTCTCCGCGAATCCGTATTTCCCGATATACCCGACAGCGCCCTCGAGAGCGAACAAGCTTTGGCTAAACTGGCTTCTAAAATCCCTTCCGAACAACGCCATGCCTTGGCTTGTTATGACTGCTTTGGCCTTCTACAGTTCGCCCTGATCGATCAACTCGATAAATCTTAGAGGAAATCGGTTGATAAGCCGTCTCAGTGTCGCTCCATTGGCTAGGTGAAACCAACCACACCCAATGAAGGTTCTGCCATTCGGCAGACACTTGATTGGCTCCGTGCTTTGCCTCGCCTGCGACTCTTTCCACTGCGAGATGCCTTTCGCACAGCAGATAGCGTATCACTTAAAGCTGATTTCACCGCAGGCCTGACCGTTGCCCTGCTCGCATTCCCCATGGCACTCGCCTTCGCAACGAAGGCAGGACTGCCCGTCTGGTGCGGCATCTTAACCAGCGGTGTTGCCGCCATCGTGGCACCGATGCTGGCAGGCTCGCCCTTACTCTCAAGTGGACCTACCAATGCATCGGCTGCCTTACTCGTCGGCGCATTCACCGCGATGGGAGCCACCCAGCCTGAAATGCGCGTGGCCCTGTTACCGGCACTCCTGCTGATGACGGGTCTCTTTCTTTTACTAACCTCTTGGCTGCGCTTGGGAGGTTTCGCAGATTTTATTCCACGTACAGTGATTGCAGCATACATCGCTGCAGCGGCCATTCGCATTACCGCCATGCAACTTCCGGTTGCCCTGGGAGTTTCCGTGGATGCCGCCGCTACACCCATCGAAGTCTTTTGGCGCATCGCCACGGCGGGACGTGACTTACTGAACTCGAATATGCTCGTGGCTGTTGCCACGCTGTGTGTTTTCATTTTGGTACGGCGAACCAAAGACACTGGGCCTGCCATTTTGGCAGCCATCGCCACGGCGTCATTTTTTGCGATGGTCGCTGAAAATGTCTCTCTATCGCAAGGGCATGCCCCTCGGCAGGGTCTCTTCACCTATGTGGGCGACGGCGCCCGCTGGACGGCAGATCTTTCGCCTGATTTTTCCTTCCGCACCTTTTCCATCCTCTTCTCACCCGCACTGGCACTGGCCGTACTCATTGTCATTGAGAGCACAGCGAACGCACGCGCCTCTGCTTTAAAAACTGGCCAACCCGCGGACATCCATCAGGAAATTTTCGGACTTGGGGTCGCAAACCTCGCCTGTGGAGCCTGCTCAGGCATGCCTGCCTCTGGGTCTATCAGCCGTTCAGCGATCAATATTAACGCTGGGGCGCGCAGCGGATTCGCTTCAATCTCCACGGGCATACTCATTTCGGGGATTGGTTTCGCTGCCAGCGGCATGGTTGCGAAAATTCCCTTAGCGTCACTGGCCATTCTCGTCATCGCTGCGGAACGCGAACTCGCAAATCTTCCGGTGGTCCGACTGATTTTACGCTCGAGCACTCAAGATCGCGTTACCTTCTTGGTTACCTTGATAACCGCGCTGATCGCACCGCTCGACATTGCCATCTTCTTCGGCACTGCCGTGGCGATTGCTTTCTACCTCAAGCAAACGGCGTCACCTCAAGTTGTTGAGTATATCTTTTCAGAAAGCGGCGAAGTACGTCGTCGCGAAGCCAATCTTCCGAGTTCGAGCATTTGCATCTTACACGTCGCTGGCAGTTTACACTTTGGCGCAACGCAAGCTTTCCATGAACACTTACGCCGTGCGTCCGCAGATTCCAATCTACGCGTACTCGTACTTAAGTTCCGTGAAGCCGAGCACCTCGACGCCAATGGCGTACTCTTGCTGAGAGACGTGGCAGAAATTCTCCGCAAAGGGGGCCGTCACCTCATCCTTTGCGAAGTAACCCCAGAGACGCAGCGCGTCCTCGAGGGCGCAGGCCTGATCGAGACTATCGGACGCGAAAATGTCCTCCCCGATGACCCAACCAACCCTACCTTATCGCTCGCGGAAGCGGTTCGACAGGCACGAAAACTCTCCGGGGACGGTGAAGCGGTTCTTAAGATTCTAACTGCACCCCACCCCGACTTGCCTCGTTCTGCAGCGTCTAGACACGAAGATTGGCAAATCTAGCCCTAAAACTGCATTCTCCGCTTGATGAGAGAGGGGCACCAGCCCTTGGATAGAGCGGTTAACTTTCCACACACATGAGCACATCCTACAGCGACATCCAAAAGCTCCTCGGCGCCGAGGCAGACAGCCTCCTCGGGTTTAAGAACCCGAAGATCAGCAAAGAGCAGATCCACGTGCCGCACGGCAATTGGGTTGAGCACGCTTTCGCACCTTCTGATCGCAACAATCGCGTCTTAGCCAACCTGCAACGCCTCTACGGTTCGGGTCGCCTCGCAGGCACCGGCTACGTTTCCATCCTGCCCGTCGACCAAGGCATCGAACACTCGGCTGGCGCTTCGTTTGCGAAGAACCCCATTTACTTCGACGGCGAAAATATCGTGAAGCTCGCCATCGAGGGCGGTTGCAATGCGGTCTGCTCCACCTTCGGCGTGCTCGGCAGCGTCTCCCGTCGCTATGCCCACAAAATCCCTCTGATGGTGAAGATTAATCACAACCAACTTCTCACTTACCCGAACGTCGGCGACCAAGTTATGTACGGCACCATCAAGCAAGCCGCAGACATGGGCTGTGCGGCTGTCGGTGCGACCATCTACTTCGGATCCGAAGAATCGAACCGTCAAATCATCGAAGTCTCCCAAGCCTTCGCGATGGCGCACGAAATGGGTATGGCCACCGTCCTCTGGTGCTACACCCGCAACAGTGCCTTCAAGAAAGATAAAGACTACCACGTCTCCGCTGACCTCACCGGCCAAGCCAACCATCTCGGCGTCACCATCCAGGCCGACATCATCAAACAGAAACTTCCCGAGAACAACGGTGGCTACCTCGCCATCCAGCAAACGGAGTCGTCATACGGTAAGATCGACAAACGTATGTACACCGAACTCAGCTCTGATCACCCGATTGACCTTACCCGCTACCAGGTTGCCAACTGCTACATGGGTCGTATCGGTTTAATTAATTCGGGCGGACCTTCGGGCAGCAACGACTTCGCTGAAGCTGTCAAAACTGCTGTCATCAATAAGCGTGCGGGCGGCCAAGGCCTCATCTCCGGACGTAAGGCATTCCAACGTCCGATTGAAGAAGGCGCTAAGCTTCTCCACACCATCCAAGACGTCTATCTCTGCAAAGACGTCACGGTCGCTTAACGCGCGACTTCCAGAACGAAACCAAGCCCCGGCCAAAAACCGGGGCTTTTTCGTACCAACTCCGTAATAGACGAATGACTAAAGGCTAAGGACTAAAGCGTAGTAACTCTTTGATAGGCTTCAGGGGAATCTCTCGTTCATTTATTCCGCCAATCAGCTGCTTAGCTCTTAATATCAATTTTAGTCCTTAGTCTTTAGTCTCCTTTCAGCCCCCTTTACCCTTCCCCCTTTTTCCACTTCTGACACACTACCCCGCATGTCGCTTCCTGAACGCATCCGCACTTGGCTGAACGAAGAAACAACTGTCTGGGCTCGCGAAGGTTTAATCGGCGAAGCTCAACGCGAACGCATCCTCGCGCGTTACCCAGCCGACGAAGCGGGTTCAGGCCGATTGACGTTTGCCCTGCGCACGCTCGCGGTACTTGTGCTCTTCGCAGCGGTCGTTCTGGTTATCAGTCATAATTGGGACGACCTTTCACGCACTGGACGGATGGTAACTGTCATATCCGTACTGGTTGCGGTTCAAGGTATCGGCATCAGTTACCTCCTGCGAAGTCGTCCGCAAGGTGCAGCCCTTGGTCTATTTGCGAGCTGCCTACTCTACGGTGCCGCCATCGGTCTAACCGGACAAATTTTCCACCTCGATGCACACCAACCCGACGCCTACCTAGCTTGGTGCCTCGGCGTACTACCCTTCGCACTCCTGCTCGACTACACCTTGCTACACTTGCTGGTCATTGGTTTAGCCTCGATCTGGTTTGTGTCCGAAAACCAAATGCAGTGGTGGCGCACCGGGAATGAACTCGAAGTTCTCTTCTACGCACTCTTGCTCACCCCTTCGGCAATTGCGGGCTATCGCCGTTCACGCCCTATCATCATTGGCGTAATCGCTTTCTGCTGGCCTATCATTGTGATGGTCGCAATCGGATCGAGTCCGAAGGACTTCAATCCCGTCTTCCTCGTCGCGCCGCTGGCGATTGCCGCATTGCACCAACCTGGCGACCCTCGCTCACGCGGCTGGCGCGTCGTCGGCGTTATCAGTGCGACCATCTTGTGCATCGTCCTTGGACAACCCTCGGCCTCGTTTAATTCGAACTTCTGGACGTACACACCGATTCTCACTGCCATCGGCACGCTTATCATCGGCTGGGGCATCCTCAAAGCCCGTGACAGCCATGGCAAACTTGGCGCTATTCTCGCCGCCAGCATTGGCAGTCTCTTTGTGCTACGCGAACTCGGCAATAGCAGCGCCTTGGTTGTAACGCTCTGCGTCGTCGCGGCTAACCTCTTAACCCTGGCTCTGGCGATTGCGCAAATGCGACTGGGCTTAGCGGAAGGGCGACTACGCCCTTATGTCTACGGCAGCCTTGTCTTTATTATCTGGTTGATTGTGCGCTACACCGATATCGAAAAGGAAATTGGGATGCTGGGTATGGCAGCGTTCTTTGCCGTCATCAGCGCAGGTCTCTTCTTCTTAGCACGCCTCTGGCGCTCACTTGCCGAAAAACCTGTTGCTGAGAGGATGGCGGACTTCCATCCAGCATGGGTTGAAACATTGGCAGACAAGGTGCGTCCATTATCTCGACGACTGCTCGTCGCAGCGTGCGTCGCCCAGGTAGCCGTTATCGGCTATATGGTATGGAATCATCTGCAACCACTCCGATATGGCGAACGCATCGTGGTGCGCGCAGAACCCGTCGACCCGCGCGATATGTTAAAGGGTGAATACGTTATCCTCGGTTACGACTTCGCTCGGATATCAGATAAAGATTTGAAAGTATTAAATGCACAACTCGGATCGCCTGACGACGCAGACGAAGATACACGCAAATGGCTACCCGAGGATACCACCGTATTCGTTCCTTTAGTGAAAAAGACCAATGGCGAATGGACTGGCGGGAAACCGACCCTCGTACGCCCGAGCGAAGGACTTTATTTACAAGGACTCACTGGCTATCGCTGGAGAGGGGGGAATGAACTTCGCTTCGGCATTGAAGCTTACTACGTCGAAGAAGGTAAAGGCGCTGCGTGGGAAAAGCTGCGCAACACCGGACTCCTCAAGGTCACAATTGCCGTACTACCAAATGGCAAAGCAGGTCTCGTCTCCATCGATGCCGACACTACACCGTTTAAAGAAATCACAGGCTGGCGTACGCTGACTGGCTGGCAGTCGTCAGGATCTTGGCGAGACGAGGTCGTGCTAACCACAAAAGGATTTGAGAACAACGTGCGTAAGGCCAAAGACGCTGCGATTGTCGATCCCATGCCAGATTTCAGCAAAGAACGTCTCGTGATTCTGAAAGATACCGAAGGGTTGCCTATCAAAGTCGAATCCAATGGCACATGCATTCGCATCCAAACTGTCGACCCAAAGAAGAATCAACGACAAGAAGATAAAGGCAGTGCACTCGTAGTCATCCCACGTGATGGCCAGAACATCTACAATGCTCAAGGGGCGCGCATCAGAACTGACAATGGCGACCGAGACGAAACGGATGACAGCGAACGCTGAAGTGCCTTAAGCTTTCTGCCCACGCATCAGTTCTATCAGTTTATTCGCGCAGGCGGTTGCGAAGACGGGGTCATTGATTTCGCAGTCAAACTCATGCACCGGCACTTTGCTGCCTTGACGAAGGGCATCAAAAAGTGCCGTATCCGCCATTGCATCATGAAACGCTTTACCAGGAGCACTGATCACGCTGATGGCCTTGCGCGGTATCATCACGGCCGATGGTACCGTGTATGCGTTAACCTTCTTCGCGAGAATCGCTCCGAGCTCAGCACACTCTGAAGGTGTCGTCCGCATCAACGTCACCTGCGGATTGTGAATGTAGAAAGTACGGTTGGAGAATTTAGCGGGCACTGAAGCCTTCTCGCCAAAATTAACCATATCGAGACACCCAGGAGCGACCACAACGGGAACGCGCGCCTTAACGGCAGCATCCATACGTGTTGGACCCGCGTTGAGCACCCCGCCGACGAGCTCATCGGCCCATTCAGTGGTCGTGAGATCCAGTACGCCAGAAACAATTCCACTCTCAATGACTGCTTCCATGCTGCGTCCACCGGCGCCAGTCGCAGCAAAGACTAAAACTTCATAGCCCGCTTCTTCGAGCACGGCACGCGCGGCCGTCACACAAGTGGTCGTATTACCAAACATACTTGCCACTACGAGTGGTCGCGTAGCGGAAACTTGCGGCTCAGATTCAACCATACCGCAGATCGCGCCAGCTGCCCGAGTAAAGATAACCATCGAAAGACGGTTCAGCCCAGCTACGTCCGCCAGGCTTGGCATCATGGTGATATCTTTCGTGCCTAAATAGGGAGCGACGTTACCCGCCGCCAATGTCGACACCATTAACTTCGGAAAACCAATCGGCAGGGCTCGCATGGCAGCGGTGGCAATCGCGGTACCGCCGCCACCACCGAGTGAGATGACGCCTTGGATGCGACCTTCGGCTGCAAGCCTAGTGAGCATCACGGGTGCCGCCTGCGACATTGCCACAACGCACTCGCCGCGATCTTTACGGGCAACGATTTCTGCGAGATTTATTCCCGCCACCGCGGCAACTTCTTCGCGGGTAATATCGGGCTTAATGGTCGCGGGTGCGCCCGTACCAACATCAATTAACAGCGCTTGGTGTCCGCGGGCTTTAATCAACTTAGCAACAAATGCATGCTCCTCGCCCTTCGAGTCGAGAGTCCCAAGCACGGCAATCGTCGCCATGATGCGTATCAGCGGACAGTCCGCTTTACAGGAATTTGCTTAAAGCGTCGGGTCAACTCAGGCAGCGACTGCTCAACGGCCATGCGTTCGAGACTGGAAGCGCCGACAAAGCCTTGGCAATCCGTGTTCTGATTAATGTAGGCGGCATCCTCGGGCGTGTTAATCGGCCCACCGTGACTGAGGAAGATAAGGTCATCGCGCACTGCTTTGCCTGCGTCGATCATCGCTTGGGTAGCTTTGGCGGCCTCGGGTAAAGTCATGGTAGCTTGGGTGACGCCGATGGAGCCACCGACAGTGGTGCCGACGTGGGCAATGATGACGTCTGCACCTGCTTCGGCCATGGCTTTGGATTCTTCCGGCGAGCC
>CAIYUD010000057.1 GCA_903929325.1 uncultured Opitutia bacterium
GCATCCGCATCGCGGAAATGATCTTCAGCAGCTTCAAACGACTTCACACTTTCAGCAAGCTTGCCTGCGCTGCGCTGGGTGTTCGCTAACTCAAGCGCCCAAACGAGCGATGAGCGGTCGTTTTCCTTTTGGGCTTTCTGAGCGACCTCGGCAGCGTCGTTAAAACCACCCGAACGGTAGGCCGTCTGAAATCCGGATAATTCGGTAGGGTAGGTCGCATGACAGCCCCCGAGCAACATGCCCACAACAGCCCACACGAGGCTTTCTTTGCGCAATGAAGACAAATTTAACACAGGTAAGGCATCCAAACGACTGGCTGGCTTACCGCAAAGTCAAAAAATAGTACCGCAATTCACCCACCTGAATGCTTATCCAGCATCTTTTTAATCTTTCGACGCATCCATAAGGCGATGCCAACTGCGAGGTATACGACTGTCGCCAGCAACCAAATAGCTAAGATAACTTGGATAAGATTCATCGTCGTACGAAACCATCTCTGCACACACGAAATAGTTCTACAAGTCTTCTTATTAACTTGTTGTATAATCTATGCTGTGACTTAATTTTAGATGATGAAGTCATTCTGCTTTTTTATACTCGGTACTGCTATCGCATTGGCTGCATCGGGCCTGGATCAGTCGCGGCCTTTAGGGGCTGAAAGATCTTTGATTACGGCTGACTTTGCGAAAGCGCAGGCAGCATTCCGTAGCGCTAAAGATGAGGCTGGCCGCCAAGCTTCTTACAAAGTGTTCCAAGACGTTAGTGTACGTATTGCGAAGTTAAGGTCGGATGTCATCTCAGCCAACAATGCCGTCGTCACAGCCCTAAATACACAGCGATCAGGGACGCGCGATCGCAGCGCCACTATTAAGGTAACCACTGAGAAGTTAACCCTAGCGAACAGCCTGCTTTCGTCGCTCAATTTACCGACAGGTCCTGATTTCACGACAGCAGACATCAACGACCTACAGAAACTCGTCGATAAGATCAAGGTCACGCTCGATGAGCATGCCCATGCATGCGCGAATCTTAAGTAAGTAAAGCTTCTGCAAACTCTTTTGGCTTTTCGAGATGCACGGCATGGCCGGCGCCTTGAAGAATGCTGAGTTTGATTTGTGGTGCTGCTGTCTGCATCTGGCGTGCGAGTTCGACGTATCGACTGTCGAGCTCGCCTGCAATGACTTGGACAGTGTCGTGAAGATTTGGAAGAAGGCTCCAGGTATCTGCGAGTTCGCCTGTACCGACGCCTGCCAAACTGAGTGCCAATCCTTCGGGATCACAGGCAGCCCGTCGTTTTAAAATAGGGCTTAATATCTCTCTCGGTAGACGCATCAGCGGCTGGAACATCGTCTGCCAATGCCAGTAGTGAAGAAATCGTTGCATGCCTTCGACGCGCAATAACCGTGCAACGGCTGCGTCGCCCGCGATGCGATTCTTCCTCTCAGCCACATCTGCTATGCCCGGGCTGGTACTTACCAATACCACCTTGGACCCCTTCGGCAGGATCGGATTTAGCGTTAGCCAATGCTGGAGAATTCTTCCGCCCATCGAATAGCCAACGAAAGTTACGGCCCCCGATGTCTTCGCTGCTGCCTCATCGATGATTTTAAGGTGCGCAAGGAGGGTATAATCAGAAACGCTTCGCAAAGAGGAAAGTGTGCCGTGTCCTGGCCAATCGGGAGTTACCACCCGAGTAGTATTTCCTAAAGCTTGTCGAGTAGCATCAAAGTCTGCCGATGAGCCGACAAAACCATGCAAGAAAATGTAGTCCATCAGTTTGAACTCAGACCAAGATAAGTTTTCGGCGCTTCAACTCGCTGAATGTTAATGATTCAGCCTCGCGGAGATTTTCATAAGACTCGGCGTGTGCGACCCAAGCCCAGTGATCCCCGGCATCTAGCCTCTCAAGAAAGCGCAAGTGCACTAATGCTAAGATACCTTTGAGTTTATAAAGTCCTCCGACAATATGTTCAACATCCGCACCCAGCGCACTGATTTTATCAACATTGTTGCCGGACTTCTTCCCGAGCAACTTCACGTGCTCCCATTGATCAGCCGCCATATACTGCAAAACTCCCACGGGGTTTTTCTCGAGATTAGTGAGCGTACGAGTGCCTTTATAGACGCCTACGATGAAGCGCTTAGGCTTCATGGAAATAGGCGTGACGTATGTACAAAGGTTAAAGTTGCCTTTGCCGTCCGCAGATGTGGCCAACGTGTAAACCTGGGCATCGATACGATTCCAAGGTTTAATGCGGATGCCAGTGTTGGGCATAGGTTTAGTGATGGCGGGGAATCGCTGAAAGACAAGTGATGTTGTTAGATAGATGGTTAAAGACACCTAAGGTTGCGTCCTGCCATCTGCTTGTTTGTCTTAAACTATGTCCAACGACAAACCTGCACGCAGCAAACCGTACCCTGTTCTCGTTGAGGCCGGTAATATTTATTACTGGTGCGCATGTGGTAAGAGCAAAATGTTACCATTCTGTGATGCGGCTCATGTTGGCACCAACTTCGTTCCGGTACCTTACAAAGCCGAAAAGACTGGCACGGTCTATTTTTGTGGCTGCCGAAAAACCAAGAACGTCCCGCTGTGCGACGGTTCACATGACCGTTGCGAGCATATGCGCACTGAAAAAAAGTGAGTAATGGCTAGTGTTTCCGACTCAGCTGTTACTGCGGCACACGAAGCCCGCGAAGCTTTGCGACAGCTCAGCTTTCCCTCACCGGCTGACTACACCTACCATCCGCTTGATTATGCCTGGGAGGCACATCGTATGTATTTGGAGCGGTATGCTGCTGCGGGTAATCGCTCGGTTCTTTTTTTGGGCATGAACCCAGGCCCATTTGGAATGGCCCAGACTGGCGTGCCTTTTGGTGAAGTTGCGG
Source organism: uncultured Opitutia bacterium (assembly GCA_903929325.1). GTDB lineage: Bacteria > Verrucomicrobiota > Verrucomicrobiia > Opitutales > UBA953 > UBA8828. The sequence continues at coordinate 2,890 of CAIYUD010000057.1, forward strand.
TGGTGCGGGATTGGCTCGGAATCAATGTTACGATTGGGAGTCCGCCGAAAGAGCACCCACGTAAACGTGTACTCGGCTTTTCATGTCCGCGATCAGAAGTCAGCGGACGTCGACTTTGGGGGCTCTTTCAAGAACGCTTTCACACGCCGGCCGCTTTTTTTGAGACACATACAGTACACAACTATTGCCCGCTACTCTTCTTGGAAGGGACAGCAACGGGGCGGAATGTGACTCCCGAGGAATTGCCGGCAGAAGCGATGCGTCCGGTTGAGATCGCCTGTAACCAGTTACTGAGAGATTTAACCCGCATCTTAAACGTTAAGACCGTCGTTGGGGTAGGGGGATATGCCGAAGCCAAGGCCCGCCAAGCGCTCGAAGGCCTCAATGTAGGCTTTGCGCGCGTCTTACACCCGAGCCCAGCAAGCCCAGCGGCCAACCGCGGCTGGTCGGCTGCAGCGACCAAGGAACTGGTAGCTCAGGGGATTTGGCCTGCTTGAGTTCAGGTATTAAACCTTAAAGCCACGCTTGCATTGCCAGTCCGCATGGGAAAAGTTGCAGTCTACAAACGTGAGCAAGCAGACGCCTTGGACTATTAAAGACGCCGACGATTACTACGGCTTTAAACGCTGGGGTGGTACCCACTTCACTGTGGACCCACGCGGTAACCTTTGCGTTCATCCACTCGGAGACGAACGTAAGATTCGCATCCTGGATATTGTCAAAGAAGCCGAGTCAATGGGACTCAAGCCACCACTGACTATCCGCGTACAAGATTTGTTGCGCCGCCGTGTCGTCCAACTGAACGAATCTTTCCTTAAAGCCGTCGACAGTGAAGACTACTCAGGAAAATACCGCGGCGTCTTCCCCATTAAGGTTAATCAACTTCGCGAAGTCGTAGAAGAAATTCTCGATGCCGGTGAGCCTTATGGCTTCGGCCTCGAGGCGGGTTCAAAGCCCGAACTCTTAATTGCCCTGGCGCTGCTGGAAGCCAACGGACCGTTGCTGATTTGTAATGGCTATAAAGATGATGAATTTATCGAGTTAGCTTTGATGGGTCGTAAGCTTGGGAAGCAAACGATCATCGTCATCGAACAAGTTTCTGAAGTTGACGCTATTATCCGTACCGCCCGCCGCATGGGCGTCGTCCCACATATCGGTATCCGGGTAAAACTTACAGCTACCGGTGAAGGCAAATGGGCTGAGAGCACGGGCGAAAACGCTAAGTTTGGCTTAACAGCCTCGGAGATCATGGTCGCCGTCGACAAATTACGTCGGGCGCGGATGACAGATGCCCTCCGACTCGTACACTTCCACATCGGCTCGCAGGTTCCCAATATTGCAACGATCAAGAAAGCCGTGGTTGAGGCTGCGCGTTACTACTGCGAACTCTCCAAGATGGGCTTCCCGATGGGGCTCCTCGACGTCGGCGGCGGATTAGGTATCGATTATGATGGTAGCCGTTCGGCCTTTGAATCTTCCATGAACTACAGCATGGAAGTTTATGCCCGCGACGTGGTTGCGAGTATTAAACAAGTTTGTGAAGCCTCTGGCGTCGCACATCCCGACATCGTTTCTGAGTCCGGTCGCGCGCTCGTTGCGCCGCACTCTATCCTGATCTTTGAAGCCGTTGATCGAATCGCACGTGATGGTAATGCGGGTGCACCTCCACGCGGCAAATCGCACCCCGTTATCCGTGAGCTCGAGGCTATCCTGAAGAACAAACGTAAGTTTGATCCCCTGGAGCGCTACCACGACGCGAAAGAGAAGAAAGAGGAAGCACACAGTCGCTTTACACTTGGTTACTTAAGCCTCGAGCACCGTGCCTACGTTGACCGCCTTTTCTGGCAAATCTGCCGCGACTTACGTGCTAAGCTCGCAAATCTACACGACGTCCCCGATGAGCTTGCTCGCCTAGACTCCATGCTCGCCGAGCAGTACGTCTGTAACTTCTCCGTATTCCAATCCTTGTTGGACCATTGGGCACTCGATCAGTTGTTCCCGATTGCCCCGATTCATCGTCTCAACGAAAGACCAACCGTCCAGGCAACGCTGGCCGACATCACTTGCGATTCGGACGGTAAAGTCGACGACTTCATCGACCTTGAAGACGTCCGTCGCACCTTATCACTGCATCCACTTAAAAAGGATGAGCCCTATTACATCGGCGCCTTCATGGTCGGTGCCTACCAGGACATCATGGGCGACTTGCACAATCTCTTTGGACGCGTCAACGAAGCCCACGTATTCTTGGAAGACGATGAAGAAGACGGCTTCTACCTCGAAGAGACTCTAGAAGGTTATAGCGTCGAACGCATTCTCGGGATGATTCAGTATAACGCCGAAGACCTGTGTCGGATGCTCAAGCGTCAAGTTGACCGTGCGACCCGTGCCGACTCCGTTAAGCCCCGCGAAGGTGTCGCCATGGTTGACCTCTATGAACGTCTGATTCGCGGCAAGACCTACCTGATTCCTCACCGTAGCAAAAAGAAGCCCGAAAGTCGTAAAGCTAAGCCGGCTCCAAAACGCAAAGCTGCCCGACGCACTCGGGGTTGAGTCGCAACTTGGCAACATATAGGTTTAGGCACTGTCCAAGTGTCGTGCGTCTTTTTGTGCTAAGTCTGCTCGCCGTCCGCCTTGCGGCTGCAGATGACCCTTTGCCTGGCACGGTTTTTGAGCCTATACCCGTAGCCCAAAAAACTGACTTCAACCCACCCAAGGCTCCCCTCCGACTTGCCGACTTTCCATATTGGCAGGATCCCGTTAACCGAGACCGCGTCTTTGACTTCTACGCTAAGGAGGCACTTGCCTACTTAAGCGCAAAACTGCCACCCGGTATTCTTCCAGCTTTTCCAGGCCTGGATGGTGGAGATCAAGGTCATTGGGGTAACCAGAACGACGATGTAACATGGAAAGATGATCGGTGGGGATCTTCCGACCTCGGAAATCTCTTTAGCGGATTACTAACGGGTGCTGGTCAGGTAGTTCCGAAGGGAATCTGGGTTAGAGAGAGTGGTATCAACGGATGCTTTGATCCCGAATCGCTTTGCTTCCGAGTCAAATGGGAGGGTGGATTCCTTAAAATCGGATCACTTCGCCGCGGTTTCATCGGCGCTGCTAAGATCGACGGTGATGTGCTCACAGCTGCGCCTGCACGCAAACTTGGTGTCCGTGATCTTTACCACGGCTTCTACCGACAAGACGACAAGGTCATCTTTAGCTACGCCCTAGGCGGCAAAGAATACACCGAGACATTAGGCGAGGGTCGCAAGGAGCGTGACAGCATCAGACTTGCACGCGGCGGCGTCACCCGCTGGCCGGTTTGGATTGAGACGTCGGGAAAAATTGGCGTGGGCGATGACTTCGCAATAGACACATTAGCCCTACCACTAAAGAACCCTTACGGAACACTCTTCTTTGTTAGCGGCTTTGATTTTCTCTCCAACGGTTCAATAGCGCTATGCACCATGACGGGCGAGGTCTGGCTAGTACGAGGGGTTGATGCTACACTCGCAAAGTTACGTTGGAAACGTTTCGCCACCGGTCTACATCAGCCGCTCGGACTCAAGGTAATCAAGGGCGACATACTCGTCATAGGCCGCGATCAAGTGACAAGACTCGTCGATCTGAATGGCGACGATGAAGCTGATTTCTACGAGTGTCTAACGAATGCTCAAGCAACCTCTACTGGGTCGCACGCCTTTATCGTCGGCCTTGATGCAGACGCCAGCGGTCGACTTTTTACCGCATCGGCGAACCAAGGCATCATCCGGATCACTCCGCCACGCGGCGTCGAAGTACTCGGCACCGGCCTACGTAATCCAAACGGTATAGCCGTCTCGGCCGATGGACGCTTCATCGTGTCACAGGGACAAGAAGGTAACTGGACTCCAGCGTCGGTACTCCACCAAGTCGACACCGCTGAAAAAGGTCCAACCCCTTACTTCGGTTATCCAGGACCGAAGACTGGTCGCACGACAACTCCTCCTCTTTTACAACTACCACGTGGTGTCGACAATTCGTGCGGCGGAGGCGTCTTTCTCTCCGAACGTTCGTGGCCCGAGTTAAACGGTAACGGAAACCTCATTCACCTTTCGTACGGTGCAGGCTGCGCCTTCCTCGTCACGCGCGAGAGGGTAGACGGTATCTGGCAAGGTGCCGCCACGCTGATCACGGGGGGCTTTGAGTCTGGCCCACAACACGCACGTTTCAATCCGCGCGACGGCCAACTTTACGTTAGCGGTATGGCAGGCTGGGGGACTTATACGCCAGCCGACGGATGTTTGCAGCGCGTCAGGCGTGTCGGTCGTGCACCGTTGCCCATTGCCCACGAAGTTCGTGCCGATGGCGTGTTACTGAACTTTGACCAGCCACTTGACCCAGCAGTCGCTGCTGACGCTCGCAAGCACTTTGCTCAGGCTTGGAACTATCGCTACGGTCCAAGCTACGGATCACCCGAGTTCTCAATCAGTCAGCCTGACGTAGTCGGGCATGACGCTTGGCCAGTTACATCAACGAAAGTTCTGAATGATGGACGAACCATCTTCCTCGAAATTCCATCCATCGGTCTCGCCAATCAAGTTCACCTTCACGTAGCAACCGGGGAAAATCGCTTCCGTGACATCTTCCTCACCGTCAACGCACTCGGCAAACCGTACTTACATCCTTCGACGGCGGGTTCGACTCATCCAGCACACGTTATGCCTGTCGCTCCCGTCGACATTAAAACAGCATCCGTTAAATGGGAGTCCGAACTCTGCGGCTTACCTTTCCGTACGATCAGCCTACGCACGGCCACTGGCCTTCAATACGAACAACGTGAATTAAGAGCAGTCGCTGGCGAATACCTCGCACTGGTATTCGAAAATCCGGATGACATGCCCCATAACTGGGTGCTAACCGAGATTGGTACCGCCGATGCTGTCGCGAAGCTGGCAGACCGTATGGTCGCACAGCCAGATGGATTTGCCCGCCACTATGTGCCAGAGAGCGCCGACATTCTCTGCCACTCCCGGCTGATGCTGCCACATACCCGTACGACTCTGTACTTTAATGCCCCTTCAAAACCTGGGCGTTATCCATACCTGTGCACGTTCCCTGGCCATGCCCAGATTATGCGAGGGGTACTCGTGGTGGAACCCTCCAGCCCTCGTTGAAAACGGTTGAAACCCTGAACGGTTTACTGGGGTTGAAAGGGTATGTCACACCTTCGTCTCCCCCTTAGTATCCTCATCGCCAGCAGCGTCGTCTTCGCCGCAACCAAGGAGCCACTACCTCAGCCGCATGTTGTCATTACGGTTAAGGGCGATGTCCGCACAATCGAGACGAACGCGATTCCGAACCACGCCACCGGCAAGTTCCCTGGCCCAGGTAACCCGAACACAATTTCTGCCCAAAAGCTGACATTCACAATGCCCGTTAACCCTAAGGCTAACGATAAACCTGTGAAAGCTCAGGGCCCAACGACATGGGGTGTCGCACTCAATGGTGTTCCATTTGATCCGAATACGGCTGAGTATTGGAATCGCGACCGTAGCAACGGCTGGAATGAAGACTTGATGGGCGCTGTTGGAAAATTAGGCGCAGACCAAAGCAATGCACACGTGCAACCCGAGGGCACATACCATTACCACGCTAAACCTGTCCTCCTCATTGAAGCCCTTGGTGGCGACAGTGGTCGCACATTACTCGTAGGCTATGCTGCTGATGGTTTTCCTATTTACACAGCAAACGGTCACAAAGATCCGAAAGACTTAAAGAGCCCTGTCGTCGCTCTCAAATCCAGCTATCAACTCAAAGAAGGCAACCGCCCAAGTGGTACCGCTGGTCCAGGTGGAAAATATGACGGCAAGTACACAATCGATTGGGAATATGTGGCCGGCAAAGGCGAACTCGATGAAGCCAATGGACGCTTTGAGGTTACTGCCGAGTACCCCAAGGGCACCTACGTGTACCACATGACAGATACTTTCCCTTATATCTCTCGCATGTTTAAGGGTACACCAGACAGCAGCTTTAAAAAGGGCCCAGGCAATGGTGGCGGCACACGCAACGGTGCTGGTGGACCTGGAGCAGGCGGCCAAGGTGGTGGACGTCGCGGCGGCCAAGGTGGTGGCCAACAAGGCGGGCAGGGTGGCGGTCAAGGTGGACCTCCCAGTGGCGCACCCCAGTAAGCTTCTTTAGCCGACTAAGATTAGTACGAGTTCCTTGGGGCCGTGTGCACCGAGCACAAGGATGCGTTCGATATCACCCGTTCGACTCGGCCCTGTAATAAACGAAATCATGCTCGGCATGTGATTGCCGTTACGCTGCTGAATGAATGCAAAGGCATCCGCAAGATCACCCATCACTTGATCAACCCGCGCAATGACGACGTGAGCATGCGGCAGGATCGATAAAGATCTGCCACCGTTCGTTGAAGACGACACAATGATGGATCCGGTTTGTGCGACGATGGCTTCGCAGGTTGTGAGACCCGCGTCACAACTTTCAAGTTTCTGCTTATCAAATTCCGCATCAGCCTGCCAGGTCTCACAACCGACATGCTTGATGAGTGCCTGCGTGTCTGTGTGCGCATGGTAGGCTAGGCGCTTCCACTGCTTCGTGCGGCTCAGCTCAGCTAGAGCTAGAGCAGCTTGAGACATGTCAGCGACGCGGATGAGCTGCGCCTTAAGTTTAGCGAGATTTTCGGTAAGTACAGTTAAGCGAGCGTCCGGTGTCTCGCCACCGTCCGGCAACCAAGGCCTGGCTGCTTTCGCAGGGGTACCCGAAGCCGCGGTAGATTTTAAGTGAGGTTTAGCTGCAGGTAGACGCAAAGCTTCGCGAATACGTTTCATGATGGTTTCTTGTGCCGACTTCATGACTGCGAACCTTTCCATTCATCACGGAATGATTTTTTAGGTGCTTCTGGTAATTCACGACTCTTCAACCACGTGCTCAAATATGGCAGCGGAAGTTTTTTAAGCAGGGGTAATGTCGCTCTGAAAACTTTACCACCAAAGGCAAAGAGTTTAGGCCGGCCAATGACCCAACCAAAGGCACCATGAAACAGACGATCGAAGAGACTGACATGTGCCAGTACGGCGTTGCGTCGGTTATGTAAAAGGTGGTGGTGAAGATCAATACGCACAGGGCAGGCCTCGGTGCAGGCGCCACAGAGTGATGAGGCACCTGAGAGGTGATTCCATTGCTGCAACCCGCGCAGGTGAGGCGTCAGCACCGAACCGATAGGGCCTTGGTAGGTTGTTCCATAGGCGAAGCCGCCAATGTTTTTGAAAATAGGACAGACGTTGAGGCAGGCACCGCAACGAATACAATGTAAGGCGTCACGCTGTTCAGGGTCGGCGAGTAATGCCGTACGTTTATTGTCGAGCAGAACGACGTGGAATTCGGAAGGGCCATCGGGTTCGCCTGGCTGACGTGGGCCCGCGTAGAGGGTATTGTAGCACGTCATAGGCTGACCTGCGCCTGCCGTTGCTAGCATCGGCAGAAGCACTGCGAGGTCATCTAATCGCTCAATGACCTTCTCGATACCTGCCAGGGCGATATGAACGCGTGGCAAGGCACAGGTTAGACGCGCATTGCCCTCATTCTCCGTGATCGAAATCTGACCTGTTTCGGCAACGAGGAAGTTTGCACCTGAGATGCCCACATCCGCATCGACATAAAGCTGCCGGAGGTGTCGACGGGCAATCATCGTTAACTCTTCGGGACTATCTGTCGCCGCTGTTCCGAGGTGCTTGGTAAATAATTCGCTGATAGCTTCACGCTTCAGGTGCATGCACGGGAAAACGAAGTGAAAGGGTGGCTCCTTACGAAGTTGCTGAATGAACTCACCAAGATCGCTCTCAACCACGCCATAGCCCTCAGCTTCGAGCGCATCGTTGAGGTGAATCTCCTCGGTAGTCATACACTTCGACTTGATGATAGCTTTGGCTCCTGCATCGCGACAGATCTTCGAAATAATCTCACGTGCCTCGGCGCTATCCCGCGCCCAGTGAATTTTTCCACC
>CAIYUD010000058.1 GCA_903929325.1 uncultured Opitutia bacterium
CTGGACCGGGTCGCCGGCTGATGTTTCGTGGGCAACACAACCGACCACACAAGACTTAGCCAAAGTAGACGTATTGATTTTACACCGCGCTAAGCCCGCTCAACTGACACCGCCCGCCCAGCAGGCGATCACAGAATTCGTAAAGCGCGGCGGAGGTATCGTTGTACTTGGTTATGGTCTGTCGTGCGGTGACAGCGCCTGGGGGAAAACGATTGCCGGAGCAGGGTGGGGCGCCGAAAGCCGTTCCTTAGCTGGTTTACACATCTTATGTTTTCGGACGGATGCTCATGCGATCACTAAGGATGTCGCCGACTTTAATTTACAAGACGCGATCTTCTACGACTTAGAATTTGCGGATAATGTGGATGTGCTCTGTTCGGCGTTCACCCCAAAATTAGGAAAAAATAGCAAAGCCACTTCTGGGGATGTCAGTATTTATGATATCCAGCCACAGCTCTGGTTGCGAGAATCTGGAAAACAACGATCCGTTGTCTTTGCACAAAGCAGCGCCAACGCCCTCAATCACCTTAGCTGTCGCGCTTTAATCAAACGCGCCGTGGCCTGGGTCGCCCACGACGAAGCCATCGACAGCCTTTGTCTCAAGCCTGAGCTTGCAGACTTACGCTATCCAGCGGGTGGACCACGCCGTGCAGATCAGACAGTTGCGGCTATTAAACTTCCTGCGGGATTTAAAACCGCCGTGGTTGCGACTGAGCCCCTCGTGCACAAGCCGATTGCGATTCAGTGGGATGCGGCTGGGCGCATGTGGGTCGCGGAAACACCTGAGTACCCGAATGGACGTCGCCCCCTCGTCGCCGAATCATGGAAGGAAGGCGGAGTGCTTGTGCCCGATGTTTATGATCGGCCCGCCCAAGACACTTTATCCATTTTATATGATGACAATGGTGACGGCTTGATGGATCGCCGTGAGGTTTTCTTCGACGGATTAGAACTGATTACAGGATTTTGCCTCTACCGCGATGGGGCACTTGTTGTTTCCCAGGGCGGCATCAGTTGGCTTCGTGATACCAATGGCGACGGCAAGGCTGACGCACGTGAAGAAATTTTTGAAGGCTTCACGCCCACCGATACACACTTTGTTACCAATCACCTTATCCAAGCCCCCGATGGTTGGATTTATGCAAGCACTGGCAGCGGCACCGTTGCTCGCCAGCCAAAGACCCACAAAGAAATCGGGCGCATTTCACCAGGAATCTTTCGCTTCCGTCCGGATGGCTCAGCCATCGAGCAAATCGCCTCACAAGGCGGCAACTCGTTTGGCGCAGAAGTCACCACCGACATGGAGCTTTTCCATAGCAAGGCCACGACCGGAAACCCTATTCAGCACGCGGTCATTCCTGAAGCAGTTCTTGCGCGTAGCGCCGGTAATTCGACGCAGGCCTTTCACTCTGTGAATCCTGGTCGCAAGGTTGTGCGAGCTGACCGCCCGACGCGGGCACCTTTTGTGCAGGTCGACCTTGTGGGACTTTTCACGGCGGCTTGTTCAACCCTGGTTTGCGAAGAGCCCAACTGGCCAGCCGAGTACCAGCGGAATGTATTTCTCACCGAGCCAATCTTGGATGTCATCCAACGGGAGCTATTAGTGCCCGATGGTCCAACCTACCGCGGTGATCCAGGCTCTCAAGCAGGCGCATGGCTGCGCTCGGAAGACGAATGGTTTATGCCTATCACCTTAGCCTTTGCTCCCGATGGCTCGATGGTGGTTCTCGATTTTTATTCTCCAGTGGTGTTACACAACGACACCCGTGGCCCACTCCACAGCCGCTCGAACGCAGCCGTTCGGCCTGACCGCGAACACCATTACGGCCGTATCTATCGCATCACGCCGCCCAATAACACGCCCTTTAAGGTTCCCGATTTAACCCAAGCCAACGCGGCAGGTCTTTTGGCAGCTTTCAATCACCCGAGTCGTACCGTTCGGGCAAATGCGCAGCGCTTACTTCACGAGAAGTTTACGAAGGCTGACGAAGCGAGCCTCGCCACGCTCAGAAAGATAGCGAGCGAGCCAGCCGAAGCCCCCGCCATCTTAGCGCTTTGGTCCCTCGCGCGCTTTGGCGAAATCAAAGACAGCGATTTAACGTTAAGTGCTAGCCGCAGCGCCGGCCTGCGCCGCAACGTATTCCTTATTGCTGAGTCGCTCCACCGCGCACTTCCATTCGACGTCATTCGCCAAGGACTTCAAGACGCGGACGAACGGATACAACTCGCTGCACTCCGCGCTTTAGGTGCAGCGCCTATGAGCCCTGAGACCGCCGCTTTGCTTTTAGAAATTCAACCCAAGCTTAAGAATGGTTGGGCAACCGCTGCGGCGAGTGCTGCCGGATCGGAGCAGCCCGCAGTGATGTTCCTCGGTTTATTAACCACGAATCGCACTGACGCAGAGAGCCTAAATTTTGCGCAGCGCTTAACCGCAAGCTTGTCCTCTAAAGATGAGCAGGTGATGGCAGATCTCTTGGATCGGTTGGCGCGCAAAGACGTGGCGCCAAAGTTAGCCGAAACCATTTTAAAATCCCTCAGCCAGCTTCCAGCGCCTGAGCGGCTTGATGCCCGCCTTCTGGAAGCTTTGCTGACTTCGACAGACCCGCAGCGCGCTATACAAGCAGCTCCACTCGTACGCCGATGGACAAAACCTGAACAATTCAAGGATGCGAAACGTGCCCTTGCTGTTCGGCTTGGTGCGGATGCATCACCCGTAGATGAAGAACGTGCGGCAGCGCTTGCAGCCTTGGTAGGCCTCGATGCGAGTGCAGATGCGAAGCTCACAGAGACACTCACCCAGCAGGCTCAGGAAGTGGCAGGCATGGCTGCGCTGGCTGTGCTTAAGGGAGCTGGCGACGAAGCGACAGCCACAAGGCTTATTGGCCTGCTCTCGAATATGTCTGGCGGACGTCGCGACGCTGCCATGGAGATACTGTTGAGTCGGCCTGGTTCGGCTCAGCAACTTCTTGCTGCACTCGGCTCGCGGAAAATTTCGGCACTGCAATTATCGCCTTATCAACGGTCACGCTTAACTGGACACCCTGATGCCGCGGTTGCCCGTGAGGCTGCCTTGGTGTTTAAGAAACTCGAAGGGGCTTCGTCTCCAGGTAAAGATGAATTGATTGCCCGCTTCCTTCCTCAAATGAGCGGGCCAGCTGACGTCGAAGAAGGCCGCACAATTTTCCGTCAAGCTTGCGCCCTCTGTCACCAGCTCGAGAACGTCGGCAATGTTGTCGGACCGAACCTTAGTGGCATTGGGAGTCATGCACCCGGCGACTTGCTCATACACATCTTAGATCCCAATCGTACCGTCGACGACGAGCACCGTGCCTGGTCTTTCGAAATGCGCTCGGGTGCGCAAATGGTTGGCTTAATCGCCGCCGAAAACACCGCAGGCGTGACGTTGAAGCTCCCCGGGGGAACGTTGATGCCGTTAGCGGCTGCGGATATTGTAAAACGTGAACCACGCGCAGCCTCATTGATGCCAGAGGGCTACGAAGCGCTCGGTGAAAAATCCCTACGCAATCTGTTGGCGTACTTGCGCGCATTGTCAGTGCCAGCAGCTTCAGGCACGCAGGTTGGCCGCTACTTTTATGTCGACCTCAGTCACGTCGCGACGGCCGACAGCCGCACCGGCATTTATATGGCGCGCGATAAGGTGGATGAGAGCCTGCGTTTTAAAAAGTTTGGCGACGTTAAAGGTAACGGCATTCCCTTCCGCGTTATCGACCCAGCTAGCACACCTGAACACCGCAACTTGATCGTCTTGCGCGGTGGTCCGGGTGATGCCTACGCCAGAAGTTTTGCACCATCGGTCGACATCCCTGTTGGGATTCCTGCCTACCGCTTACATGTACTCGGAGGCGTGGGTGGCTGGGGCAGCGCGGGTAATGGTAAAATGCCTGCCATGACGGTCGACATCATTCACGTCGATGGCGCCAAGCAGACAGTTACGTGGATGGCCGGCAAAGACTTCGCTGATTACATTAGTCCTAATTACGAAGCCAAGGGATCACGACGCGCGGACGGCCTGCTGACATCTGGACAAGTCAGGACCTTGGCCGTCGACATCGTTTCACGTGCTCCCATCCAAAGCATAACCCTGCGCAGCCATGATAATACCGTGGTGC
>CAIYUD010000059.1 GCA_903929325.1 uncultured Opitutia bacterium
AGTTCGGAAGGCCGGGAAAGTCGTTAGCTCCGCTGGAGAAGCCCCGCTATTACGCCGTCGAGCTGGCGCTCACGCTGGTGAACACGCAGGGCGGTCCCAAGCACGATAAAGACTGCCGGGTCCTGGATTTCAGCGACCGGCCGATTGGCGATTCCAGCTGGCTCGGACGTTTTAATTTCGCCGCTGCACAACTTTCCGAGCGCCCATCCGAACAACTCAATGGTGCTGACTTCCAGAATGCTACAGGGCAAGGCACCCGCATTGATCTTTCACGTCTTGATACCTACGTCGGCCTGAGTCGTCCCACAAGCTTCGGCGATTGGCTGACAGTTCGACCTGTCGCAGGCGTACGCTCGACGTGGTGGAGCGAATCGACAACGGGTACGGGTGCAGTCAGTCGCAGCGTAGCACAGATTGGCTTTGATGCGGAAATGCTCTCAACGGCCACCTGGAATGTAGAATCTGCACGCTGGGGTATCGACGGCATCCGTCATACCGTTCGTCCATTTGTTCAGTGGCGCGCTATGCCATCATCAGGCGACTCGCTGGATAGTATTCCGAGAATTGATCGTCTGTCGCTGGCTACTGTCAACGTACCGATCGTGGATGTTGCTGACCGTCCAGACATCGAGACACTCGCCGAAAGGCAGGTTGCCCAGTTTGGTATCCGCAACACGCTGGAAACACGTGATGCCGTCGTGGGTACGCGCGAACTTTTACGCTTCGATGTTTTCTCGGATTGGCGCGATAGCGTTCATTCAGCCACTGGCGGAAGTAGCGGGATTTATAGCCATGTGGCCTGGAAGCCAAAGGAATGGCTGAGCGTCGAGAGTATGCTTAAGTTCGATGGTAGCCTTGGAAATCACCTCGGCTCAGCCACTTGGATGAGCATTGATTCTGGCGACCTTTGGAATGCGTCATTGGGGTTCAGCGACCTCAGTGAAACGATCGCTGCCCGGCAGATCTTTGCACATTATAATATCCGTTTAAATTCAGCTTATAGCTTTAAACTGACTTCAACTTACGACCTCATCCATGGTCGTTTTCTCGAACGTACCGCTCTACTCGCTCAAAAGATTGGAAACTCTTGGGACTTAGAATACGGTATTGGCGAGCGCACCTCTAGCCGCGGTGATGGCGCGTTGAGCTTCTCTGTTCGCGTGCGACTCTTCAAATTCTAAGCGTGGAACCAACTTCTTCAGAGCCTACCTTGCCGACAGACGGATTGCTACCGCCCGTCGACCACCCCATTCGCTTAGACGTCTTTGAAGGTCCGCTCGACCTTCTCCTGTTCCTCATTCGCAAGAACGAAGTCGATATCTACGATATCCCCATCGAGACCGTCACCCGGCAATACTTGGAAATCCTGCGGAACCAAGAGAAGGGGAATCTCGAATTGGCCGGCGACTTTTTCGTCATGGCGGCAACCCTGATGTATATTAAGAGCCGCATGCTCTTACCAGCGGCAGAACGAAAAGACGAAGACCTAACGGGGTCCGAAGAAGGGCAAGACCCTCGTTGGGCACTCATTCAGCAGTTAATTCAATACAAGCGAGTCAAAGAAACCGCAGCGCTGCTTCGCGGATTGATTGATGAACGTCAAGGACTCCTCCCTCGCCTCGTCAACGCGCCCAACCCTGAAGACCTGCCCGCTCGTCCCGTATCTCCAAGCGACCGCATTGAACTTTGGAACACCTTTAACCTTATCTTACGTCGTCTTTCCGAACGGATTCTACCCGGAGACATTCGTGCTGAAAACGTAACGGTGACGGACAGGATGGAACTAATCTTGGCACGACTTCAGGCCGAACAGCGCTTCAACTTTACCTCACTTTTGCCCGAACACCCAACGATCATGATGTTGGTGGCAACTTTCTTGGCCTGCTTGGAACTCGCCCGACTTGGCCAGTTAACACTCGAGCAGGATGACCTCTTCGCGGAAATTTACTGCCAGAAAGCATTGGCGACGTCTGCCGCGGCACTGGTGGACTCGGACTCTGAATTTGACGCACCCACTGCGGAAGATCCCTCAAGCGAGACTTGATTGCTCGGCCGTTTTGCCTCAAATAGAGACGTGCCTAAGAAAAACGTTTCGCCCGCACCAAAATCCCAACACCTCGTTGGTCTAGGTTTAGATGGTACGGATGGTCATAAACGTCTTACCCAGGGCGAAGGATTCACCTTAGCTGGGGGATCCGAAAGTACTCACGAAAAGATGACGGAAGTCGTCATTCGGACGACGGAAGACCTTGCCCGTAAAGGACGTAGCCTACACGAGGCCGACGCCCGAGAAGTCCAAGACCTCCTAAAAAAGCATAGCGACCGCAGCTAAAAGGCACTTGTCGGATTGACTCCGCACAGGCGCTATTCACCTTCAATATCCCTAATGAGCAACGAGGCCCCTACCCCCCCGCCACCTCCAGGCAGTCCTGCAGGTAACGCTTCAAGTGAGTCGTCTGCCCCACAGCCACCGAAGCTCAAGTTGCAACCCAGAGCGGAAACAGGAAAGCCCATCCCACCTCCTGCCGCCAGCGCCCCTCTACCACCCCCTCCTGCTGTCAGCAGCATCCCAAAGCCTGCGGTCGCACCAGCTGTTCGTCCTTCATCCATTTCGCCAACAACGGGTACGGGCATTGACCCACCTGAATCGGGTCTAGTTGTAGCGATTGATGTGATTAATGCTCTCGGCTCCGTAGGTTGTGCCGTCTTTTTAGGTTTAGAGCTGTTCACGAAGACTAAAGTTTAATTTCCATGGCATCCGACAAGGTTATCGATCTCGAAGCTTCTAATTATGAAGCTGCAATTAAGTCGCCCGAGAAGCTCGTTTTAATCGACTTCTGGGCTACCTGGTGTGGGCCCTGCCGCCAGCTGTCGCCGGTATTGGACCAAATCGCGGACGAAAACCCCGACACCGTACAAATCTGCAAAGTCAGCCTCGATTCAGATAAGAACCTCCCCTTGGCACAGAAACTTGGAGTTAGTTCGATCCCTGCGCTCATTCTCTACAAAAACGGCGAGATTGTCGAAAGACTCGTAGGGGCAGCGCCCAACGCTAAAAAGCAAATCAGCGACCTTATCAAGAAGCACGCC
>CAIYUD010000060.1 GCA_903929325.1 uncultured Opitutia bacterium
ATGTTCCAATGAAGGGGTCACCAATTGCTGCAGGTGCCAGTGTTCCGTCTGCTGCAAGTTTCACAGGCTGATTCTGTAGCAATGTGGAGCTATAGTTATCAACCAAAGTGAATGCCTGCGGACGCACAAAACCACTGGGGTGGTAAGCGGGACGAAGCCCGAAAGGCGCATTTACAGTATTCGACATGTTTGTTTCCTTTAAGAGAATGTCGTTCGAGGTTTCGAGTTAGTCAGTAAAAACTGGCCTACCCGGTGCTTTACGCAAGTCCTGCATACCATCACCCTCGATAATGCTTCCACCAGCAGCCATAATGCCATCCTTCATCTGATCCACCATGGCTTGAAGTTTCTCATCCTCGCGCAAAGGCGCTTGGTAGTGTGCTTCAGTCATGTAGGTCTCATAGAGACGCATAGGAAGTTTGAAAGCCAGCATTTCGTTGACACCTACCATACCTACGTACTCGCCAGTCTTGATCGTGGCGTATTCCCAGCCCGGAACATCTTCAGGCTTGATTGGTTCGTAGCCGAGACGCATACGACCTTGAATGGAATCACGTGGGTTTGTGGTGGTCAACCAGCAACTGTGGTAACCGGGGATTTTTGGTAAATCAGGCAAAGCGCTTTGAAAGAACTGCTGCCTAAACATTTCGACTCTATCGTCGTCCGACAATTCCCTCGCCTCTTTGGCTGCGCGGTCTAACGCTGCCCTGGATTCGCGTGCGGGGTCGGAAGTTTTCTTCAGTCGTTCATCGGTCATGGTGCTCACTCCTTAGTTTCAGCGAGTTGAATTTTCTTTATCCCACTTGGCATACTGCTTGAGGTAGCGTTGCCTTGCGGTAGGATCGTCCCAGACGCCAGCATCTATCATAGCCTGCTTCCGTTCTGGTGACACGTATACTTCGTTGCGAGTACTGCGAGGCGCGTGTTCACGGCTGGAGCCAAGGGGTGGACCCCTTCTACCTGACCGTTGCGTGTTGCCATCATCTAATGCCTCCACTCGTCTATCTAGCTCTCGCCAATACTCCAATGTGTTTGGATTATACCCGTCATTTGCGAGATTTTGATCAATTTCCAAAACTTTTTGTGATCTTTCATCTCCCGTGTTGGGTTTGTACCAAGAATTCATCTTCATCCAGTCCTGCGCCAGCTGCGTAGCAAGCTGTTGCGGCTGCTGCGATTGCACAGGTTGTGACCCGGGATTCTTGAAGTTTCGCTTGATGTGCTCAAGTTGCAGCACTTTATCACGTGCGCTATCACGAATACGCATGGCTTTGGCAACATCATCGCCATTTCCTGCTTCGATAGCTCTTGCAATGATATGCTCAGCGGCACGAGCCTCCTCTTGAGTGGCTTTTAATTGCTGGTCAATAGTTGCATACTCAGTCGTGGCGTTTTTGTGCTCAATGCCTTGTACGCGGCGCAAAAGTTCGTTGTTTTGATTGCGAAGATGCTGCAACTCAGCTTTATCACGCTCAATTGCCTGCTTACGACGCAATGCACGATCAGCTTTTTCTTCACGACGTCGTTTGCGCAAGTCTTCACGATCATCACTATCGGGAGATAGTCGGCGATCTTCGTCATCGTCGCCAACTTCAGGTTTTTCATCAACCGGAATTAACTCTTGGTCCTTTGCCTTTGACGACTCATCTTGTTCGTCAAGATCGTCGTCATCAATTTCTTCCAAGACGTCGTCTTGTGCTTTCTTATTCATAACAAGCTCCTTTCAGCTTTTAGATAAATGCACGGATTTGCATGGGGTCACCTGTGATTTTGCCAATGATGTCAAGGTCGTTAAAAATCACGAACTCAATTTCTTCACCATCTTTTTTCACAGTCCACCGATCGCCGCCATACTTAGGTGTGCGGACAAAATCGCCTGGGTTACACCAAGCGCCTTCAGGCCACATGTCCATAGTGTTGCGGTTCTTAAAAGCCAACGGTCCGACAAGCGCAACTTTAGACACTTGCGTGTTGCTGGCTTCTGTCTTACGGGCTTCTTCTGGAATGTAGATTCCGCCACTGGTTTGCGACTTAGCACGGCGAACCTGCACCATGACTCGTGAACCAAATGGGATGATGCCTGGGTCTACTTCTGGAAAGGCATCCTCTAAAGAATCATACGACATCGACAAAGGTAGTTCAAGTAGCATTCGCTTCTCCGATTGCTGGGTTAAAAATCACGCTCGTCCTGATCTTTCAGGACTTGCTCCACTTTTGAGAGGGCAGCTTCAAGGCCTTGGTAATAGCCTATTGACTTCCCGTACTCAAACTCTACGCTTTTGTCCGGCCCAGGTGGAACTTTCAAGGCACGGTG
>CAIYUD010000061.1 GCA_903929325.1 uncultured Opitutia bacterium
AAATACTTTTCCTGCGAATAGGCATAGAAGGGTGGTTACCCCGAGCAGGGGTAAGACTGCAATGATTGCACCCGTTGCAATCGATAGGGCTAAGCCATCGGGGGTGGCCCCTTGACGTAATTCGGCGACCAGCGGGTCGCGTATTTTACGAATAAGCCACGCACCCATTTTATGCAGACCGGTGAGTGAAGAAGGTTTGCGTCAAGTCAGCTGTCGCGGGTGTTTGCCAAAGACATACGAGCGCGTAGCCAGCAATTGCGAAGTTACCGAGGAAGAGCAGGGCGACGAGCCAAGCTGCGATTTTAAGGGCAGAGCGTTCGCGCCAGGCGATATAAAGCCAGAAAGCGAGAAAGCCAAAATAGGCGTCAAACATTGTGGCGAGACCCCAAGGCTCGGAGCAAACCGTGATATAGCCAATGAAGACATGCACGCCTTCTTTCCCTGCGAGGTGTGCGTATTGTGGAAGCGATGTAATTGTTGGCTCCATACATGCGCGCCAGGACACCCAAGTCATAGCGACAAGTACGAAGATTGCATAGAGACCAATCCAGCGGCGTGAGTTCATGGTAGTAGTAGTTTAGGTGGAAAGGGTAGCGTTGTTGGGGCGAGTGTAAAGGGCTTGGACGACGCCAATGTTGCGATGGGTGAAGGCCGCCTCGCAGTAACGGAAGTAGAGGTGCCACTTGCGAATGAAGCGGTCATCGAAGCCAAGTTTTCGTACCTCTGGCAATTTCGCCTCAAAAGCCTGACACCATGTATCAAGCGTTCTGGCGTAATCTAAACCAAAGTCCTCTAAGGTATGTAATTGGAAGCGGCCGCTTTCTGTCATGAGCGCATTAACGCGGTTAACGGATAAAAGTAATGACCCTGGGAAGATATGTTTCTGAATGAAGTCTACGCCTTTGCGGAATGATTCATAGCGACTGTCGGGGCACGTGATGTACTGGAAGGCAGCCAAACCATTGGGTTTAAGGAAGCGATTCACCGATTGGCAGAAGGCTGGCAAGTAAGCATGCCCGAGGGCTTCCATCATTTCGATCGAAACGCATTTATCGTAAGAGCCTTGGTGTGACCTGAAGTCCTCGAGGCGAACATCGATACGATCCGCTAGGCCCGCCGCCTTGATGCGCTCGATGGCGAGTACGCGCTGCTCTTTAGAGAGGGTAAGCGTGGTGACACGGCAGCCGCGTGTGGATGCGGCGTGGATGGCGAAGCCACCCCACCCAGACCCAATCTCAATGACCGAGTCTTGCGGTCCAAGGCGTAGCAGGCGGCACAGTGACTCATTCTTCTCCCGCTGGGCTTCCTCTAAGCTTTCCCGGCCGGTGCGATAACGAGCCGACGAATACATCATCGACGGGTCTAAAAAGATTTTGAAGAAATCGTTGGAGAGATCGTAATGCTCCGAAATATTACGCTGCGCGGTGGTCAGTGAGTTGGGTCGTAAAAGATGACTAACGCGATCGACAAAGCGTAGAACGCCGAGTGCGAGGGCCTTTCGGCGTGAGCCTGAAAGCCCCGGAGCATCATCGATGTTTTCTAGGAAAAATCCGATAACAGCAACAAGGTCAGTTGTTTCCCAAATGCCATCGATATAGCCTTCGGTGAAACCAATATCTGCACTCAGTACGATACGTCGGAAAAAGTCCTCATCCTTAATGACAATAGCTGCTCCGCCTTGAGCAGCGTTGCCCAAGATGACTTTGCCGCCTTCGGGGAAAGTAAGTTCCAACCGTCCATGGCGAAGCATGCTGAGTTCGCGCAAGACGAGCTTGCGCATCAAGCCTCCGCCTTGAATCGCTTGGTCAAGTGTCAGAAGTGAAGAATTACTCATGAAGTGTGTCGGGGTGGGGGTTTCGCAGGTCATGTTGCAGTTCTGGCTGATCTTTCTTTCTGCGGAAGGGTAGGCCTTTCGCTAGCCATAGCCAAGCGGCGTGAAGGTGGATCAAGGAAATAACTTTAAGGATGAGAAAAGGAATTTTTACGGTGAGCCATGCTAAGCGTATGTCCGTTAATGGAATCCTTTGTCCCGTCCAGGTGCTTACGAGTGTTTTTATTCCACCCTCGAAATGGTCGACTTGAATACAGAGACGCTGATTCGGTTCGCGAACGCTAAACTCAAAATCGGCGGTCAGGCCTGAAAAGGGTGAAACGTAAAATTGCTTGGGTGTTCGCAAAAAGAGCATGGAGCTCCCGTCGGCATCTTTTTGGAGGCACTCTGGACCGAGTAGCCACACCTTGCGTTCGCCAAAGGTGTTATGAACTTCTGCAAGAGCTGCCGAGAGATTCCCGTCGATATGAATTAAGTGAAAAGATACCGGGTTGTACGATTTTCCAAAAGCTCTCGGCATTGCCACAAGTGTCACTCGGGCGGTTGCTGGAATGTGCGTTCCTTGCGATTTGCAAAATGCGAGCACGCGCGCTTTCAGCCCGTCACCGGGTTCGCCAAAGTCTTCGATAGACTGCTTTTGTGGGTGAAAGACTTCGGTCCGTGGCAAAAAATCTCGTTCGCGAATTTGGTAGGGCGACCAGCCTTCTGGACCCAGCAAAACCAGCCCTTTGCCAAGTTGTGGTAATGTGTCGAGATCGACGGCTAGGGCGAAGACATCATGAACGAAGCGATGGACCCGAGGGCTGAGCCGGGCATGCATTACTTGGCAGTCGTAGAGCCGATGAGTCACTGCCTACACGGTGAAGGCAAACCCATTGCATGCAACTATCATGCAGTATAAAAACGCTCGTTGCTTAGAGGTTGGCGTCGTTCCTCACGCTTTTGGCCACTTTAGCAGAAAAGCAATTTGTGCTTCTCGGTCAGGAACGCGTGTGCGCTGTGTATCTCGAAGAAAAACTGGCGGAAAGGCGGGCTCGATAGCTGTCACAGTGACAACGGTGTCGACGCAATCAAAGACGGCGCGCCAAGCCCCGCAAGCGATGTCAAATCCACCACCTCTGCGATTACGAATCCTGCGGGTGCGGTGCGGCCGTGGGTCGCGCGTTAAAATTTCAATCATGCGCCCCTTGAATTCAACTTCCCATTTATCTTCTAGCCAGGCGAGTTGCTCGGCGGCTAAAGGTCCAATCTTAACAGTACAGGGCCCGCGCTCGGCTTCTTCTTTGGCGTAATCTCCCCACCAGCCTGTCGCAGATTGCGGGAAGCTGTCGTAAGATGGCAGGTAAGGTTTGATATCTAAAATAGGCGTTCCGTCGACGAGGTCGCATGGACCAATCTCTAGCGTAAATTTTTTAACTCCATAAAGACGCACCGGTGTGATCCCAATTGGGTTAGGTCGGTGAGGTGAACGTGTGGAGAAAAGCCCAAGGCGTTTTCCAGGCCCAAATGGCGGGAGTATTTTCGATCGCCAGCGGGTGTTTAGGTGAAACCACCAAACTAACCAGACGCGATCGAAGCCAACAAGGTCGTGCAAGGCTTCTTGGTAGCCAGGTACTGGCAATAGTTCGATATGGTTACGCTCTTCCGCTGCCTCATCGGGCTGGTGGCGTGCCGCATGCTTCAAGTGTTTACCGCTTCGGATGAAGCCGATGGGCTGGCAGACGAGTGCGGGAACGTTTTCAGGTTTTTTACTCACCAAGGGTCTCCTCCTATGAGGTAGCTACATAACTGATGTGCGGACCAAATACCATCTTCATGGAAGCCGTAGCGCTGCCAGGCTCCACAAAAATGAACGCGCGAACCCCTGCGCATATTCAGGGCGGGCACTTCTCCTTGGGCCTGTAGGGCTTCCAGCGAGAACAAGGGGTGTTCGCAGGGTATCGTTTGCAGGATGCGCGCAGGGTCGATTTGTGAACCGTGGTTAATCGTCACAAGGTAGTTTTCACGATCGGAAACACCTTGTAGCGAGTTCATCCAATAATGGGTCGAGGTCAGTCGACGGCCGCCTTCATCCCACGTGCGTACATTCCATGAAGCGCGCGCAAATTCTGTTCGCGGTAATACCGAAGTATCTGTGTGCACGTATGCCGTGTTATCATTAAATCGGAATGCACCTAAGGTTCGCTGCTCTTCGACGTCTGCATCTGAAAGTAAACGCAAAGAGATGTCTGCGTGGGTTGCGAAGATTACCCGATCAAATCGTTCGACGTTGCTGCCGAATGTAACCTCAACTTGATTTTCCACGCGACGCACCGACTCGACGCGCTGTCCGAGTTGTTGCCGAATGGGAAGTTTAGCCAGTAAGGCTTTGACGTAGGTTTCCGAGCCGCCCTCGAGCGTGAGCCAAGGGTGCTGGGTGTGTAGGCCCAGGAAGCCGTGGTTGTGGAAAAAGCGGAGGAGTTTAGCGGCTGGGAAGCCAAGCATGCGCTCTGGCGGGGTCGACCAAACAGCCGAGCTCATGGGGACGAGGTAGAGGTCTAAAAAATCCTGTCCGAGACCATGGTGTTTGCACCAGTCGGCTAGCGAGGTGCGTTCCGTCTCTGGCAGCTTCCACTCGGAAGCGCCCAGTCGGTTAAACTTTGAAATTTGAAAAAGTAATTTCCAGAAACGCGGGCTAAAGAGGTTCTTCTTTTGCGAAAAGAGATGGCGAAGGGATGAGCCTGACCACTCTAAGTTTGCTGGATCATGGCGAACGGAGAACGACATCGATGTCGGCTTGGGTTGCACGCCCAGCTCGCGAAATAGTCGGCAGAGAAGCGGATAAGTAACTTCGTTGAAGACCATGAAGCCAACGTCCATCGGCTTTTGCTTCTGAGTTCCAGGCTCGGTGACGTGCACGGTGTGTGCGTGGCCACCGGGACGTTGTGCGCTGTCGATGAGTGTTACGTCGTGACGCTTTGCCAAAAAACGGGCACAACTTAAACCGGTGATGCCCGAGCCAATAATCGCAATACGTTCTCGCGTCATTTCAGCTCAGCGGCTTTTTCAGTACGAAGGGCTTGTGCTTCGGCGTAAATAGATTCGGGCACAGACTTAAGTCCCCAAATTAAGCCGGTCCACGAAAGTGCGCGGAGGAAATAGTAAGTTGGATCAAATTCCCACCAGTAGAAGCCTTGGCGCGTCGTTGCTTGGTAGCGGTGGTGATTGTTGTGCCAGCCTTCACCGAGCGTGATGAACGTCAGGATCCAAGAGTTACGGGAGTCGTCTTCCGTATTAAAGCGACGCTTTCCCCACACATGTGCCATCGAATTGATGCAGGCCGTTCCGTGGAAGAGCACCGTTGTTGAAATAAAGAATCCCCAAACCAGCATTTGCCAGCCTGATGTCGCGACACCGATGTGACCTAGCCAAGCGCCAAAGCCATAACATGCTGCGCCAAAAATTGCGGGAACTAATACATCGAATCGGTTCAAGAAAACGAGCTCGGGGTATTTTGCTAAATCAGGAACTTTCGAGTAATCCGTTGGAAAGTTCCGCTTGCTGGTAATCCAACCAATGTGTGCCCACCAGAAACCATGTTGGACCGGCGAATGTTTGTCATCAGGTTCATCCGAGTGTTGGTGGTGATGCCGGTGATTGTAAGCCCACCAGAGTGCTCCGCGTTGCACGGCAGCAGCGCCCCATAGTGCCATGATAAATTGAAAAAAGCGCGAGGTGCTATAGGTCTTGTGAGAGAAATAGCGGTGATAGACGCCCGTGATGGCGAGCATGCGGATAAAATAGAGTGCGACGGCCGTCCAAACGGCAGCCGGGCTCCAGCCGACCCAAATAACCGCTAGGCAGCCGAGGTGGAGGATGGCAAAGGGGATACAGCGCGGCCAATCGACCTTATCCTGAGCTGCCCGAAGTACATCGGCACCCTCAGGGATATGGTCGGTATCGACCCAGCGGACAAAGGTCGCCCAAAGGCCAGTAGGCTTTGTGGCAGGCTGAGATTGCATGCCCATAGGGAAGGGCAGAGGGGTCATCTAGCAACTAATTTGGGCGTTTTTTGAGTATAGAAACGGCCGTAAAATAGAGTGTTTAGACAAGTTGCACCTCGGGCCACGCTTATTAGGGTAAGTACACATGTCTGAGAACCCTGCTCAAGGCGACTGGCAGGCTTGGCTGGCTGAGCACGGCCCCAGGCTACGGCTGATTGCGCGCCATTGGGCTCGGTCGGATGCGGATGCAGACGACATTTTGCAGGAGGCATTTATTCGGTATTGGCGCCACCAACGCCATCTGCCCGGTGATCCCAACGCACTGATTGTTACATCCATCCGTCGTGCAGCCATGGATTTAGGACGGCAAACGGATCGCCGAGGCAGGCGCGAACAAGTCGTCGCCCATGACATTGAGACGGTCACCCTTTTTGAATTACCCGATGATGGACGACACACTGTTTTGGCCGAAGCAGTGGCTAAGCTTCCGGAAGACCAGCGTTCTGTCGTCGTCCTTCATCAATGGGGTGAACTCACTTTCGCACAAATAGCTGAACAACTTGATATTTCCGTAAACACAGCGGCCTCTCGGTGGCGCTATGCATTGTTGAACCTTAAGAAGCTTTTAGCCGAAACACTCCATGACTGACGACACCCGCGATATCGAAAAAGCCCTCCGCGAACTCCGTCCGCGTGCCTTAAGCCCTGCCCTCAAGGCATCGATTGCCCGTGGTATGGCTGAAGCTAACCAAGCAAAGCGTAACACCATTATTCCTTTTTTAGCGTGGACGACCCCGTTTGCCGCCGCCGCTGCGGTGGCTTGGATGGTGCTTTCCCCAAGCGACACGACGTCACTCCACGTTTTACCCGGCCTTCGCTTAGTCCGTGCTGAACAAACCCCAACGGAAATCGCTTTGCTAGAACCGGTCAAACTCGACGATGGGACATTTGCTCGGCCCATGCGCATGCGCTGGTCCAACGCAGCCCAGTACCGCGATGTGCAGGCAGGCGCAGAGCTTATTCGTTACGCCCCGCACGACGAAATTATCGGCTTAGTGCCCATCGAAACTTACTAACCGTAAACAAAAAACTTTCTAAGCAACGCTCTCTTATAAACCTACCCATTCTTTATGAACTCGATCCGCAACATCCCCCTACATGTCTTACTGTTAGCAGGCATGATTGTTTCCGCTGAGACGCCAACGTCGGAAAAATCTGCTAAGCCTGAAGTTAAAGCGACATCGCCTGCCAACCCTGAGGCGAAGTTACAGGCTTACTCCGGCGTTAATGTCACGTCCATGTACTCACGTTTTCGTGAACAAGAGTTAAAGACCGACATCCCTGAAGGGATTGGAGTCATTGTCGGCTTTGTAGACCCTGAAGGCCCTGCAGCAAACAAGCTTCAAGAGAAAGACGTACTCACACGTTTAGATGATCAAATGTTGGTCAACTCCGAGCAGTTCCGGGCACTCATTTCGACCCATAAACCCGGAGACACCGTTAAGCTCGTCCGCGTACGCGGCGACGAGGTTGATACTGTCGATGTTACTTTAGGTGGGCGGCCAGTTGCTGCCCCGCGCGCCCAAGCTCGAACTGCAATAGGCAGCGGCGCTAATAATCCTGCAAGTCCTGGCCCCATAACCCTCGGTAACGGGGTGCGTATCCTTGTGAACGGTCAGGAAATTGACCCAGGTCAGATGATTGCGGGCGGCACCGTTCGCCTGGATCCTAATTCAACGGGTGGTGGACGGGTAGTCATTGTTGGACCCAATTCGGCGAATATTCCTGATGAAGTACGCCAAGCGCTTGAAGATATGCGCAAGCGCGGCTTGCCCGTTCCTCCCGACGTGGCCGGCAACGCTGTCGATGATCCTAATGCTGCGTCGCCAAGCGCAGGCACGACGCAAACAAGGATTGTCCGAAGTTTTAGTTTCGGTGCTGGCCCATCTGGGGCAACCAGCACTTCGTCATCGATGTTCTCTGACGACGAAGGATCTGTCAGTGTTCGTTCTGAAAACGGAAAAAAATTCGCTACCGTTAAAGACGCTACCGGAAAGGTGCTGTTCGATGGCGAGATTACCACGCCTGAGCAACTGAAGGCACAGGCCGACTCTATTAAGTCCCGGATTGCTTTAGCTGATGGCAAGAGCGTGGTTATTCCTCCTGCACCTGGTTCGACACAAGACCCAGCTGTTGGAGCGCCTGCGACAAGTTCCAAGCCTGCTCCCAAGAAGAAGCCAAAGCGCGATCCGCTCGAAGGGGCTTAAGTTTATTTCGATTCATCAGGCGCCCTCGAAGTCTCTTTGAGGGCGCTTTTGCTTTTTACACATCCGTAGCAGGCATGATTTAAGAAAATAAGAGTCTTGAGACTCTCAATTCACTGCTCATGTTGCAGCCATGGCGGTCGCAAGGCTGCCTATATTGCGGCCTAAAGCCGGAATATGGCGACTCGGGATTTAGGGGCCCAGTCGCCACCCTTCCTTTAATGACTCAGCGCTTCTCAAGTTGGATGAGGCGCACGTTGGCGGCGCCTTCACCCACAATTTTTTCGCAAGTAACTTTAAGGGTCGTGCTTTCCGTCAATTCAATTTGGCCAGCGTCCACGCGTTTAAATTTTGCCCAACCACCCGTGGATGGAACAGAAACCTTGAGGATCTTCTTTCCGCCAAAGTTCAGGGTGAGTGTATTGCCTGCGCCGGGGTTAGCGACTTCGAGGGCTACTTGGTAGGTGCCTTTCGGCGCACTAAAGTTCCAAGTCGCGCTGGCACTCTCATTCGTCCAGCCGCCGATATTCATTTTTTCTTCATCTTTACTTTCAGTCATCAGTCCGTTGGTCAGCGCCGCATCCTCAGGCAGAAGAGAGACTTTGCCGTCTTTTGCTTTGATTGGCTTTCCAGCCCCTGTCTGTACGCCGTCGCTGCCTTCGCGTGCTTTGGCGGGACCATCCAAGGTTAGCTTCACGACGGAAGCGTGGCGGTTCGGCATTTCGCTGGGAAGAGCGACGACGATACCCTCGCGATCGATTTGGATAACCGGCTGCAGCGTTGAGCGATCGAGGAACTTTGCAGCGACAGGTTTGTTATCCAAAGGAAGCACAATACGTCCGTTCGCAGGGCGCTCAAAGACAATGAGGTAAAGGTCGTTCCCGCGTTGCGTGATTCGGCCCCAGCTGAATGGCTTCGTGAAAGGTCCGCCTTGTGTTTGCTTAATAGCTTCACCGTTGACGTTCATCCATTTGCCAATTTCCGCTAGACGTACGAGTGATTCGGCGGGGATTTCGCCTTGGCCAGTTGGGCCAACGTTCAACAAGTAGTTGCCACCTTTGGATGCACAGTCTGCGAGATTCTGGATGAGCTTGGTGGCGGTCTTCCAGTTTTGGTCAACGGCGACATAACCCCACGTGTCATTCATTGTCATGCATGACTCCCAGTAGACGCCTTTCGGGAATCCGTTGGCAGGGATATTTTGTTCAGGTGTACCATAGTCACCCACGCCTTTATTGCCTGAATAGC
>CAIYUD010000062.1 GCA_903929325.1 uncultured Opitutia bacterium
CTCGGTCCGCCTTTAGGAAGGGGCACCTTCGGTTCAATGTGATGGATGTACTCGTAGCCGACGACGCCAACCATCCCGCCGGTGAACGGCGGTAGGCCATTCACCTTGGCAACGCGCAGTCCGGAGAGTTCTTTTTGGACGAGCGAAAGTGGATCGCTGGGGGTGGGGACTGTCTCGGTTTTGCCACCACGACGTGTGACTTCTGTGCGGTCTTCCCAGGAGGTCAGGGTGAGGGCAGGCGAGCAGCCACAGAAACTGTAGCGACTGATACGTTCCCCGCCAGTAATGGACTCAAAGAGGAACGCTGGGCCGAGGGTGCGTAAGCGTGCATAGACGGAAACCGGGGTCTCCAAATCGGCCATTAGGTCTAGACATAACGGGACAAGGTCAGCGTCCTGTGCTAACTTAAGGAAGGTTGCCTTGTCCGGATACAAGCTCACGTGAATAAATTTACCCTGACTGAAAGGGTCGAAAGAGGGAAGCCTTATGACCGTCTAGGCGGGCGGTGTTACCAAGTTGTAGCACAACTTATGCCTATCAAGCCTGCCAGCGACCCCAGAGGGAAAGTGGCAACAGCCGATCGTCCTTGTCGTGCTTTAAGGCAAGTTCACCCACATCCACTTTGCCGCCCAAACCGTCTGTCATTTCGCTGAGAAGGTTTCCGCACAACAAAGACGAGGCATCAATCGTATAGACCGTAAGGAGTACAAAGCGTGCTTTGGGTGAAAGAATATCGCGGCATGCCCGGAGTAGCGGGGCGAGGTCGCGCTCAATTTTCCATAATTCGCCGTTAGGGCCACGTCCAAACGCTGGCGGATCAAGCAGGATGGCATCGTAGGTGTTCCCGCGTTTGGCTTCGCGTGCGACAAAGGTCGGTGCATCTTCAAGGATCCAGCGAATAGGTGCATCGTTGAGCTTGGAGAGCTCTTGATTGCGCCGACCCCAGGCAACCGCTGGTTTCGATGCGTCGACATGCGCAACCGCCCAGCCAGCCTTCGCTGCGACTAAAGAAGCTGCGCCGGTATAGCCAAAAAGGTTCAAAAGCTTTGGTCGATTGGCTGGGTCCGCCGTTTGCTTTGAAAGCCAATCCCAGTGCGGAGATTGTTCAGGAAAAATCCCCACCTGCTTGGAGTTGTCCATGAACTTCAACTGAAAGCGCAGGGAATCAAGTTTTGCTTCCCATTCCTTCGGTGCACCAGGGGATAATCGCCAATGTCCTTCGCGCCCAGAATCTTCATGGGTGCCGACGGCCTTGCGCCATTCTGTTTCGGGTAACGTAGGCTTCCACCAAGCTTTTGGCTCGCTCCGGATGACACGTACTCCGGCGAAGTCCTCTAACTTTCGACCCGAACCCGAGTCGAGCAGTCGATACCCCGCCCATTCACTGGTAAGCACCTCAATGCGCATGACGTGAAGCGTGTACACCTCTTGAGCCAAGCGCAAGGTGACACAGGCTTCCTTTCGTCTTTCCTTCTTCACCGTCTACCCGCTGACTACTTTCTATGCCTAATCAGTTGGCGAGTGCACGGTGGGAGACCCTGACAACAGGTCTCATCGCACTCACCCGCGATTGGACGAGCCCGGGTCTGCCGCCGCTTCGTCTCAATGAGCCCGCTGCTCTAACGCGACTCGAACCCGCAGACCCACGGCTGCAGGCGTTACGAGCCGGACATTGGATTCAAGGCGACGAAGTACATTTCTTTTTATGGAAAGTCCTTGTACCTGATTTAGTCGAAGGTCAGGCCCGCGTGGTTGGGCCTTTTAATGCGTGGGGTGAAGTGGCCGATGCCGACCGATGGATGCTGCGTGCAGCCTGTGTCGCGGGTGTCGACGGGTTTGTGTTAGTCGTTCCGTTGGCGGAAATTCTTCCGCGAAGTGGACAAGTTCCTTTTAAGTTTCGTCGCTTGGATGGACGTTGGATCGAGCCGCCGCATGATGCCGACAACATCCGTCGTGATTGGCGCGGCCATCGCAACTTGCTCGTGGATAGCGCTCGCACGGGTCGACACGTCTTCCGCTTCGTTGCGACAGGTTTAGATTCATTCTCCGGCCAAACTCGATTGATCTGGGAGGACGGCGTCAATTCGGAGTCGTGCGACATTCTAAACTGTGGCCCCTTTGATCATTGCCAGCCGCCTGGTCGATTCGGCGCTCTCTCGGTGGACGGACGCACAACGTTTCGAGTCTTTGCCCCAAGCGCTCCTTCAATCTCAGTCAGTTGGTCTTTGCCGACAACGCCTGTACCAACAACCGGTCAACTATCTTTAAAACCTGAAGGGCAGGGCGCATGGGTTGGAACCATCGAGCGCGATTTAACAGGCGCGATATATTCCTTAAACAAAGGTCCCGATGCATCCCCACTGATTGATCCCTGGGCACGTCGACTGGGTGCGGTCGGCGAAAAGCGGAGTGCTTATGTTTCGGGTGCTGCCGATGAAATTCCCTACCGCGATAGTTTCACCCCGCCTGCGATCGAAGACTTGGTCATGGTCGAAGCACATATCCGTGATTTGTTAGCACTCACCGGCGATTCCAAAAATGCCGGCTTCCGTGAGCTTGCTCGATGGATTCGGGAAGACGGGAAATACCTGCGTTCGTTAGGTATCAATGCGCTCGAACTTTTGCCGTGTACGGATTACGAACGTGGTCCGGACACGGGTGAATATCACTGGGGGTATATGCCGATTACGGCTTTCGCACCTGCCAGTGCGTATGCTCGCGACGCGGATGGTGTTTCGGCGACTGAAGACTTTAAGGAGTTAGTGGCTGCGTGCCATTCTGCGGGCATTGCGGTGGTGATAGATTTGGTTCTAAACCATTTTGGATCACCCAATACCTTTCATGCGCTGGATGCTGATTATTGGTTCCGTAAAGATGCGACCGGGGCTTTAAGTAATTTCAGTGGTTGCGGAAATGATTTCCGGGCGGAATCCCCGATGGGTACGCGATTGGTTGTAGACTCTATTTTGCACTGGTTGACGAATTTAGGGGCAGATGGCGTGCGGCTGGATTTGGCAGAACTTTTGGGCGCCCCGGTTTTGCGCGAAGTTGAAGCCGAAGTACGCGCACGGGCTCCACACAAGATTCTCATCGCCGAGCCCTGGAGTTTTCGCGGCCACATTGCGCGCGATTTAGATCACACAACGTGGTCGAGCTGGGATGACGCCTTCCGTGAGTTCCTTCCTGCCTATGTGCGCGGGCATGCCCGCGTAACAGATTTACTCCATCAAATGGCGGGTTGTGGGATTCGTCCCACTGCACGCGTCCGTTACGCGCAATCGCACGACGACCATGCATGGCTCGATCGTATCACGGCACAACCGAGCCATGACGGCAGCGACCCACTTTCTGAAGACATTCTACGAACACGCTTGATGCACGTCTTGCTTTTGACGTCTGCCGGTATCCCGATGTTGGCGGCAGGGCAGGATTTTCTTTCGAGTAAGCGCGGGGTTGGTAACACCTGGCGAAATCCTGAATTGAATGCGTTGAGCTCTGAACGCCTTACTCGCTACGCATCCGAGCATACTTTCGTGGCTACGCTGGTTCAGTTACGACTGTCGGAAATTGGCCGCATCTTACGTTCCGCCACCGCGGTTTCGCCAGGGTGGATGAAGCCCTCGTTTGTTGAGGGTACAGAAGCTTTCGCGGCGGAGTTGAATGCTGACGGCGCCTTAGGCTCGCATCGCCTCTTGGTGGCGACCAATCCGCACCCTTGGGCAGTCGATATTGTCGTCCCTGAGGGCCTTTGGAGCCAAGTTGTGGCATCGCCCCAGCCTGATTGCGTCCACGCCCCTGGACCTGCTCCTACCCTTAAAGCAGGCCATCTTTCGCTGCCCGCGCTCGGTTGTGGGGTCTGGTCGCGCTAAAGGAGTTTTTTCTCCGCTTGCCTTTCTGGCCTCGTGGGGGCTTTGCTGGTTCTTTCACCAACATGGCTATCAATGTCGCAATTAATGGATTCGGTCGCATCGGCCGTCTCGTATTCCGTGCCCTCGTCGAACAGGGCCACCTCGGCACGAAGTTTAATGTCGTGGCTGTCGGTGATATTGTTCCGGCCGATAACTTGGCTTACCTCTTAAAGTACGACTCCACCCAGGGCCGTTTCAATGGCACGGTCACTTCGAAGAAGTCGTCACCGGATAAAGTTGAAGACGACGTCCTCGTAGTCAACGGACACGAAATCAAAGTCGTGTCAGCGAAAACTCCTGCCGAACTTCCTTGGGGTTCCTTGGGCGTCCAAGTCGTCATCGAGTCCACAGGTCTCTTTACAGAAGCTGCAAAAGCGAAAGGTCACCTCGAAGCCGGTGCTAAGAAGGTTATCATCTCCGCACCTGCGAAAGATGAAGACATCACCGTCGTCATCGGTGTGAACGACGACAAATACGACGCTACCAAGCACCATATCATTTCCAACGCCTCTTGCACAACCAACTGCTTGGCGCCGCTTGTCCACGTGCTGCTGAAGGAAGGCTTCGGTATTGTCGAAGGTCTTATGACCACGGTCCACGCTTACACCGCTACTCAGAAGACAGTCGACGGTCCTTCCAAGAAGGATTGGAAGGGTGGTCGCTCGGCTGCGATTAACATTATTCCGTCGGCGACTGGCGCTGCTAAGGCTGTCGCCCTCGTCTGCCCTGAAGTGAAAGGTAAACTCACTGGCATGGCCTTCCGCGTCCCCACACCAACGGTTTCTGTGGTCGATCTGACTGTGCGGACCTCCAAGGACACTTCGCTCGCAGAAATTAAAGCTGCCATGAAGCGTGCTTCCGAAACTTACCTGAAGGGTATTCTCGCGTATACCGAAGATGAAGTTGTTTCATCCGACTTCATTCACGACAAGAGCTCATCCATCTTCGATGGAGGTTCGTCGATTGAGTTGAATAAAAACTTCTTCAAACTCATCAGCTGGTACGACAATGAGTGGGGCTATTCGAACCGTGTGGTCGAGCTCCTTGCCAAGGTCACAGCCAAGCTCTGAGTTAGGCGCCATATCTCTTTAAGCGGCGACCTTCGGGTCGCTGCTTTGTTTTAGGCTTTTCGCTCAATCATACCCGAAAGTCATTTTACCCTTTTCAGATGCCGCCTGGGTGCGTCAGTTTAGGGCTACACTTATGGCCGTTCAATCCCTTCGCAATCTCGGTAGCCTTTCTGGAAAGCGCGTCTTGATGCGCGTCGACTTCAATGTCCCTCAGGACAAGAAGACGGGCGCAATTACCAACACACAGCGCATCGCAGCTGCACTACCGACCTTGCGGCATGTGCTCGATCAGGGCGCGAGTGTTGTCTTGATGTCACACCTAGGTCGTCCGGACGGTAAAGTCGTTGAAAAGTTTTCGTTACGTCCCGTTGCAGCGGAACTCGAAAAACTCCTTGGTCGCCCGGTTGCTTTTGTCACCGAATGTGTTGGCCCAGTGGCTGAGCAAGCCGCTGCGAAATTAAAGCCAGGTCAGGTTTTGCTTTTAGAAAATCTCCGCTTCCACATCGAAGAAGAGGGCAAGGTGAAACAAGAGGATGGCACGAGTTTGAAAGCTGATCCCGCGAAGGTTGCGGCCTTCCGCGCTTCGTTGAGTCAGCTTGGCGATGTTTACGTCAACGATGCCTTCGGCACAGCGCACCGTGCACATTCATCGATGGTGGGTGTTAACCTTCCCGTCAAAGTCGCCGGCTTCTTGCTGGAGGCTGAGCTCAAGGCATTTGATGCGGTACTTCAGCATCCACAGCGACCGCTCTTAGCCATCCTTGGCGGCGCCAAGATCGCCGAAACTGAATTTGAAGATATTCTTGTCGGGACTCCTGGGTGTGGGCGCCTCGTTGTCCACCAACTGGAAGCCGTTGA
>CAIYUD010000063.1 GCA_903929325.1 uncultured Opitutia bacterium
GGTCTACCCAGCGCGTGATCTTGCCGATAGTCCAAAACTCAACGCTTTGACGGACGGTGATCTTAACCTTGTCGCCCGTCTTGTGGCCGATGAGGCCTTTGGCCAGTGCCGAGAGGTATGGCATCACAACCATCTCACCTTCGGTGTCAGAGTCCCATGCACCTAAGATGGCGCGGACGGATTTTTCACCGGTTGATTCACGGGTAAGTTCGAAGACCGAACCGATACTAATAGAATCAGTGGAGGCTTTCGAGAAATCGGTCAGCTGGGAACGGGTAAGCCCGCGTTCGAGTTCGGTCGCACGTGACTGTAAGCGGTCCTTTTCTTGACGTGCCATTTTGTACTCAGAATTTTCCCGTAAGTCGCCGTGCTCTTTTGCTACCTGGATAGCTTCATTGATTTCAGGCAACTTTTGTTTGACGATTTCTTGCAGCTCTTTGCGACGTGCTTCCAAGGACCATTCGGAGACGAAGAGAACTTTTTCGCGCTCTCCTTCAGCTTCGCCTTCTTTTTCGTACTCAGATTTCTCACTGAGGGTGGCTGCGACCGACTTAATTGCAGGTTCGATTTGAATGAGGCGTGCAAGCAGTGACTTCTTCGTCATTGGGTCTAAGCCCATCGTGCGTAAGAGCGTGCGTGCTAAGTCGAAGACAGTTTCGGTATCGGCGGCTTCACCGACATCTGGGCGCAGAAGGTCGGAAAGAAGCGTGCGATCTTTTTGCAGTTCGTTGGCGAGCGGGTTGCGCGCGGTCGAGTTGGATGCAAGGGCGTCATCGCCGATAGCTGCGAGGATTGCCCGAAGCAGGCTTGAGCCTGAAAGACGCGAAAGCACTTCAGCGTGACGCTTGGAGCTACGGTTCTTGACGACCCAGATGAGGACAGGTCCGGCTGCTTGGCGACGGTCAACCCAGTCAGCGAGCTTGTTCGCAAGGTCTTTCTCGAGGCCAGCTTCCACGAGGTAGCTGATGGATTCTGAGACCAGCTTAGCCGATCCGCCCTTGGTTTGCCCTAAGCCTTTATGCGAGAGGAGGCCGAAGACTTTTTCCTGCCAGCTGGCGCCATGGTGTGCGCGAACGAGATCAAGGAGGTTCCGGATGTTTTCGGAAGAGTGGGGGATGTTGAGCGCTAGGTGAAGAAGCTCAGCTTCGTCGTTCACCATGGCCACAATATCAGAAGCCGTCGGGCTAACCATCGCCACATTTTCAGAAGCTTGGACGAAGAGGGTGTTGCGGTTCCAGATGCCAACAAGCAATTCAGCTAAGCGTTCACTGCGACGTACAGGCTTGCCTGAGGGCGCTACCGTGGCGAGGGCTTCGGTTAAGTGCTGTGAAACAATCGCGAGATTTTCAGGCGTCGTCGCATTGCGCGAGTCGGAGGCTGGTAGCGAAACGAGTTCAGCTAAAATAGCTAGGCGACGCTCAATGTCTTTGGCTGCGCCATATTGAGCAACCAAGTCCTGTCCAGGATCAGAGGGGGCTTCGAGCAGGGTGTAGGTGCCGCCTTTGCGCTCTGGCATAAGGATAGCACGGTCTTTGCGGAGGGCAGCTCGTGTGCGCGTCCACCAAGCCTTGAAGACGGCTGCACGATTTTTTCCAGCACCAACCGAGGCGCCCACGATACGCTCGAGAGTTGTCTCGAGACGAACTGCGGACATTTCACCTTCAGGTGTTTCGATGAGAAGATTCTTAACGATGGTTACGGGATCGTCGGCAACCATTGCTGCCACTTTGTCTTTCGCCGACTCAGAGTAAGCCGAAGCTAAGACGCCTTCGGGGTCTAGCATTTCGAGCCTGCCGCGACAGAAGGCCAGTTCCATGGGATGTCCCTTTTTATTCTGTTCAGGGAAATCAATCATGAGACGGCTGTTCGCTGCGTCGTAGGAACGAATGATGCCCAAGCCCCAATTTTGGTGGAGGCAGTAGGCGGGTTTGCCTCCAACCAACCCCTCCAGGGCTTGGTCTAGGGAGGTACCCTTGGTGTGCTGCTGGGAGGTCGCCTTGTTGCTCATTGCAAAGGATGTGTTTGGAAGCAAAGGATACCCCTTGCAAGTAAGAAGGCGGAGCATACCCGCCGACCCCCATAAACAATGGCTTTTGTCCCAGAAAAACCCCCCATCCACGGAGAGACCCCCGAGACCCTAGGTCAGCGTCTATCGGCCCAGGGGTATCCAGGCTATCGGGCTGCGCAAATCTTCGAATGGGTCTTTAAGCGTCGGGCCGAGTCTCCCGAGGTGATGACGAATTTGCCTGCCCCCTTGCGAGCATGGCTGGCGGATACCTTTGATTTTAGTCCGACAACTGTCCTTGGGAAGAAAACAGCCAGCGATGTCACCCA
>CAIYUD010000064.1 GCA_903929325.1 uncultured Opitutia bacterium
CGATGGACTCTTAAAAGGCATGCAGAGTGCCCTTGCGACAGGTGCCCTTGGCCTCGTCGTCTCCGCACTGTGCTCGGCTGGACACCACTTCCTCGTTGGTCGCGTGCGTGCGATTGTCACCGAAATGGAAACAGCCGCTTGGACGCTCATCACCTTCGTACGTCACGAACTTCCGGAAGAACAGGCCGCAGAGCGTAAACAAAAAGCATGAAGACACCCCTCGGAGTTCTTGCGCGTGTGCAAACGGCCGAAAGTGGTCTGAGTGCGATTTCATTTATTCTCGCAGTAACGTGCCTGTGCTTTACCGCCGTACTCGCCTCGCCGCTCGTTTACTGCCCAGGAATCTACATCGGCTTCGATAGCCAAAAAGTTTCCGCACGTTCGCTGGAGATCGCCAAAGCTGAATCGCCCGACCTTGCTCGCGTCGGCGCAGTGGCCACACTGGTTTCCGCCCGTGGTGCCAATACGTATGTCATCGAAGGTCGCATCGTCCAAGGCCGTGAAGCGTTGATCATCGAGTTAAAGCGCATTGCCAACAATCCTTCCCGCCGCGCGCTGCCACTCTTAGTCAAATCTGATAAGTCGCAGACTATGCAAGGCCTCTCTGATATCTTTACAGCTGCTCGTGCCGCTGGCTTCCCAGGTATCTTGCTAGCTACAGAATCCCGCTAAACTTCTCCGCGTGACGCAACCCACCCCCGAGCCTAAGCGACTACCCGTTCACGTGGGCATTATCATGGATGGCAATGGACGCTGGGCATCGCAGCGCGGTTTGCCACGACTCGAAGGTCATCGCCGCGGTGCCGAGCGCCTCATCGAAGTTGTCGATGCCGCCATTGATCATGGCGTGCGCTGCTTAACACTTTTCGCTTTCTCGGCCGAAAACTGGAAACGCCCCGCCGAAGAAGTCGGTGGACTATTCAAACTCGGCGAATGGGTTCTCCGCCTTCACCTCCATCGTCTCTCCAAGCGCCACGTACGTTTCCGTACCATCGGTGACATCACCGCGATGCCCGAGTTTATCCGTATCCCGCTCGAAGAAGCGGTTGCCGCGAGCAAAGATAACACCGGCTTCGAACTCGTCATCGCCCTCAACTACGGCTCACGCCAAGAAACCGTGAAGGCTGCGAAGCAACTCGCTGCTGATGCAGTTGCCGGAAAGATTAATCCTGATGCAATTCAATGGGACGACTTCGCTACTCGCCTCGAGACCCACGGTCTACCTGACCCCGATCTCATCATTCGTACGTCGGGTGAATCACGCTTAAGTAACTTCCTCCTCCTACAAGCAGCGTACGCCGAGATCGTCATCACGCCCACGTACTGGCCTGACTTCGGCGCCGAGGCTTTTGGCGCTGCCCTGCAAGAATACGCTAAACGCGAACGTCGTTTCGGCATGACGGGCGAACAAATCCGCCCTACCACTCAAGAAACATGAAAGATCGTATGTTTAGTACTGTTGGTCTTTGGACGATTGTCGGACTGATCATCTGGATTGGCGGAGTCTTCTCCGTCGCTGAACAAGCTGCCTTTGGCCTACTCGCCCTGCTTGTCTGCGCAGCCCAATATGAGTTCTACCAACTTGTAAAGAAAATGGATGAGGCTCGTCGGCCAGATACTTCGGGCATCGTCGCTGGCTTCATCTTCTTATTCGCACTTTTCTTTTTCGGTAACGTACGGATGCAGGCGAATATTTACACAAGCGCCGCCGCCATCTTCATGGGCGTGCACCTCATCTCGCTTCTCAAGAACCCAAGTCAGACACCGACCTTGCTCAAAAAATTCCCAACGCTCTACGGGTTTATGTATATACCCTTTATGCTCTCGGCATTGGTGGCGATTGCGCGGATGGAGAGCGGCGTCCTTCTGAACAGGCACTCCGATGGCTTGTATTATGTCGTCTGGGTTTTTGTCGCCACGAAGTTCACGGATGTCGGCGGACTGCTCATTGGCGTGCCCTTTGGGAAGCACAAGATTGCCCCAACCATCAGCCCGGCCAAAAGCTGGGAAGGCTGCGTGGGTGGATTATTCTTCTCAGCGTTAGCGTCTGCGGGATTCGCCTGGCTTTGCCGAAATCATCTCGGCGCGAGTGAGTTCATGTTGCCCCTCAAGGCAGCCCTACTCGCTTTACCGCTGGCAGCACTGAGCGTTCCTTCTGACCTCGTTGAATCTGTCTTCAAACGGCAAGCCGGCGAAAAAGATTCCGGAAAAACGATCCCAGGTATCGGCGGCGCACTTGATTTAATTGATAGCTTGGTGCTGACCGCACCTGTCGCACTCATTCTCCTGTCTTATTGCCTTGAATGGGCGAAGCGGGCGGAATGAAGACCGCACCTACACTCCGTCTTTTAACCGGACCCACGGCTTCGGGTAAGACCGAGGCTGCCTTGCGCTGGGCAGAATCCTGCGGTGGAGAAATCCTTTCGTGCGACTCCGTCTGCGTCTACCGTGGTTTAAATATCGGATCCGCGAAACCCACATCTGCCGAACAAGCGCGTGCTCCACATCACGGAATTGATTTAGCGGAACCGTCTGAACGTTATTCGGTGGCAACGTACGTGAACTATGCCCGTTCGGTGATTGATTCTGCCATCGCGCGCGGAAAGCCCATCATGGTGACAGGTGGAAGTGGCTTTTACCTCGCCGCATTTTTTGGTCCAGTGGCCGATGCCCTCGAAATTCCCGAAGCAGCAAGTGCGGAAGCCAAAGAACTCCAAAACCGCGGCGTGGAGTTTCTGCGTAAGCGACTCGAGGAACTCGAAGGCGGAAAATTGCCGGCCTGGTTAGACGTCGATAACCCAATACGCCTAACCAAAGCCCTCGAACGGCGGCTCGCTTCAGGACGGCCCCTCGACGAACTCCGGGACGACTTTTTGGGTAAACCCGGACCCTTTGCTGACCTTAAGTTCGAGACCGAAGTCATTGATCGACCTGACCCCGAATTGCGCAGCCGGATTTCCACC
The DNA here is from genome assembly GCA_903929325.1 of uncultured Opitutia bacterium. GTDB lineage: Bacteria > Verrucomicrobiota > Verrucomicrobiia > Opitutales > UBA953 > UBA8828. Next base: position 2,964 of record CAIYUD010000064.1, read on the forward strand.
CGGACCCGGGCTATGTTGGCGGGGGGTCTGATTGAGGAAGCTACTTGGCTCTTGTCCTTAAACCTCGACGACACCCTCCCGGCCGCCCGCGCCGTAGGGTACCGGGAGACCATGGATTGGCTTAAAGGAGGTCAAAAAGAGCCCTTAGAGGCTTTAGCCCAGACGATTGACCTCAATACCTGGGGCCTAGTGGGCAAACAGCGTAAATGGTTCCGCAGGCTAGGACTTACAGCACCCCTCAATCGGGTTAAATGAGCAAAAAACGCCTCCTGTCTTGCCCTCTGCTAGGAAAACGATTGAAA
>CAIYUD010000065.1 GCA_903929325.1 uncultured Opitutia bacterium
ACACGGGTTCGACCACAATCAATGCGGGTATTTTGAGTGTGACAGGTTCTGGCGTGCTCGGCGGAGCCGCTGGGTCGACAAATAATGACAACGGTAATATTGTGTTCGGATCAGGTAGTCTTGGCGCCGTGCTTCAGTTTGAGTCCGCAGCCCAGCTCGGTGTTGCTTCCGAAATTCGCTTCCGCAACACTTCAGGTCCACTTCCAGGTCAGGGAGGCAGGATTGAGTTTATCGGTACCACCAATCAAGTTGTCTCCAAGAATCTCCAGTCTGATTCCAGTGTTGGCGTCCGTCTTTCCTCCAACTCCGTCGGCGGCAATTTAGTGATGAGCGGTAATTGGACTAATGTTACCAATACCAGACAAGTATTTCTTGAAGGCACGGGGACTGGTCTCAACGAAATCAGCGGCGCGATGAACACGGGTGCCATTACTAAACGTGATGCCGGTACTTGGTTACTTAGCGGCAATAATTCTTCTTTAAGTACCGCGGTAACGGTTTCTGGCGGTACTCTTATGTTGGGTAATGCCAATGCTCTTGGCACTACCGCCTCGGGTACCACTGTTTCGACTTTAGGTGTACTTGACCTCAACGGTCAGACCATCGGTGCTGAAGCCTTAAATCTTTCAGGTACGGGTATTTCCTCTGGGGGCGCTCTCATTAACAGTTCGGTCTCCGCCGCCTCCATCTCTGGTGCTGTTACACTCGGTGCTAATGCCTCCATTGGTGGCTCTGGCAACCTCACCCTCTCTGGCGCTGTGGGCGGAGCCTCCGCATTAACTAAGGTCGGCGCTGGTACACTCACGCTATCGGGTGCTAATAGTTATACACTCGGGACAACCATCTCCGCTGGCACCCTTGCACTGGGTGCATCTAATGTCCTCTACGATTCTGGCTCCGTTACAATCAATGGAGGCAGTTTGGCCCTCGGTGCTAATTCCGATACAATCGGCAGCGTCGTTCTCAGCGCAGGAACAATAACTGGAAGCGGTACCCTGACCGTATCTTCGCTCTTGGTCAGTAATGCCGCAGCCTCATCGATTAGTGCCAATGTTGCTGGTTCAGGTGGACTAACAAAGTCTGGCTCAGGCGATCTTACGCTGTCTGGTACCAATACTTACACAGGTGCGACCACAGTTTCTAATGGTAAGCTTATTATCGCTGCGGGTGCGTCGATTGCATCTTCATCCATCGCGCTCGGTAACTCGACTGAGTTGCAAACAGTTGACGGCCTTACCTTGAGTTCTGGCCGTTCACTTTCGCTTGGTTCAGGAATCTCCGTGGTCTCTGCCACGCACACGGGCAATCTAACACTCTCGGGTGGTTCTATTACAATCGGTTTTGGTGCCTCCGAGCACGACGTCTTGGCAGTTATCGGAGACCTCAGTCTAGCTTCAGGAAGTCTCAACTTTAGCAGTGTTGCTGCCCTTGCCACGGGTTATTATAATCTACTTACCTACACGGGTGTCTACACAGCGCCGACAAATCTCAGCGATATCACCCTGGTAGGCTTATCATCCGATGGTACAAGTCGCCAAACCTTCTCACTCTTCCATGACGCAGCTACCTCCGCCATTCAATTGAATGTCGGCGGACAAGCGCAGACCGTAAATTGGAACGGTACCAATGGTAGCACTTGGGATGCCGGTGTCGCTGCAGCGGAAAACTGGACGGTTACATCAACTTATTCCGGCGATCAGCCTAATCGATTCTTCAATAGCGATGCTGTTATCTTCGCTGATGGTGCGAGTACGGGTAATATTATGATTGGGGCAGCCAATGTTGAGCCTGCTTCTATTTCAATTACCTCCGATAGTCTGGATTACACGATTGGCTCTTCGGGCGGTGGTAAGATTACCACTGGCTCAATTAGTAAGTCCGGCGCTTCTGCCCTGACACTCTCAATTGCCAACACCTTTAACGGCGGTACCACGCTCAACGCAGGTCGCTTGCGTCTCGGGGCGGACGGTGCTGCTGGTACAGGCTTGCTGACGATTAACGGCGGGCGTCTCTCTGCGGTTGGTTCAACTGCTCGTCTCATTGCAAATAATGTTCTGTTTGCAAGCGATGTAACCATTGGTGATGCAACCGATAACGGTATCCTGACGCTCTCAGGTATTCTCGATTTAAACGGGGTTTCGCGCACGCTAACTCTGGACTCCGACATCATTGTTTCCGGGTCGCTCTCGAATGGTTCCCTTACTAAAGCAGGTAACGGTACGCTGACGCTGTCGAATGCCAACACGCTCACTAACACTACAATCTCAGCTGGTACGGTCGTCGCCACCAACGCTTCTGCGCTGGGCACTACCGGAACCGTCACTCTCAACGACGCGGCCACGGGTTCCGCCAACGCCTCCCTCCTGATCGGCAACGTTAGCCTCGGCCGCGCTATCACGGTCGCCAACGAAGGTGGCGGCGCTGTTACCCTCGGCGCCAGCGGGGCCGTCGCCCTCCCAACCTTCACAGGTGTCATCACGCTCGCTAAGGATGTGACTCTAAATGGCGGATCGAACACTGATCGCCTGACCTTCGCTGGTGGTATCGGTGGTACGGGCAACGTTACCGTCGCAGGTACTGGACGCGTCGTGTTTACGACTGCAACTAACGCCTTCAATGGCAACTTGACCGTCAACTCTGGGTCAATTCTCCAGCTCAGCGACGGCACCGGCACCGCTACGAGCTTCATTCCCGATGCAGGTCTCCTAACCGTTAACGGTACGCTCAAACTCGCCAAAGGTGCGAATAGCGAAACGGTGGGCGGGCTTGCGGGTTCTGGCGAAGTACGCGGTCACGAAGGTGTCACTGGTATTGCTTCATCGCTCGTGATTAATACTTCAGGGACTTACACCTTCAGCGGTATTCTTTCGAACGGCGGCGCCACCGGATCAACGCTTTCCCTGAGTAAATCTGGAATAGGCACACAGAATCTCACAGGTTCGAATGCGACAATTTATACCGGTACGACGACGGTGTCAGACGGTACCTTGGGTTTCGCCAATGGTGTCGTCCTCACGGGTAATGCGACCGTCAATGGCGGCCGACTTGTGTTTAACGGTAACTCCAGCTTGGGTTCGGCTCTTATTAGCACGGCTGCGCTAGGCGAAGTTTCGTTTGGTGCAAATACGCTGACCATCGGAAATGCCACTACCAGCAATCAGTTCTACTTTGGTAAAATAACTGGTACAGGTACGCTGCAACTTCGCGGTGGATCTTTAACTATCCAGAACGCCGACGGCACAATAACAGGAACAGGTGCCAATTACGAGATTTGGACAGCCGTCACTTCGGTTATTCAGTCCAAAGCAAATCAGTTCTTCGCTCTAGATACAGGATCGACGCTCACCAATCGTAAAGACTTTGGCTTCATCAATGATACCGGCGATGCGCTAAATCTCTCGGCTTTGTCTGGTTATGGTGCGATACGCAATGATGCCGGTGGTGCCTCAGTCCGCCGTATCGTAGTCGATCAGGCCATAGACACAGTATTCAACGGTGCGCTCCTTTCTCATCGTAGTAGTGCCAATGTACAACGCGCACTTAGCTTAACCAAGCAAGGTAATGGGACGCTCGAGCTGGCTGGCTTTGTGGGTAAAGCGACTACATCGTCTGCAGCAGGAAGTGCGGGTGGCGTTGCGCTCACTGTTGAAGGGGGTGTGCTTAATGTTACCAACGCATACAATACAACGACCACAAACACGGACGCTATTGGTCTCGGCCTTGTGACAGTCACCGGCGGTACGCTCGGTTTCTCCAATCAAGCTCTACTGAATACTGCCGGCAGCGCTGGTGCGACCCGTATCGACCTAAATGGTGGTATCTTGCGCTGGAATACTGGTAATACCCAGGACCTTTCAGTAGGTGGACGTCTCAAGATTAATGATGGCGTTGTTGGTCAATTCAATACCAACGGTAACGATGTAACGCTCGGTACAGCCCTCGCCCTCGGCACGAACAAAACCGGAGGGCTAACAAAGATTGGCAACGGAACTTTAACCCTTTCGGCTACCAACACCTACTCAGGTGTTACTACAGTTAGCAGTGGTACACTTGCTGCCGGTAATTCAGGGGCCTTTGGTAGCAGCGCCATCACTGTTAGTGGCGGCATACTCAATCTCGGAGGTTATGCGGTTAACAACGCTATTATCTTAAACTCTGGTTCGATTACTGGGGGAACATCCTTCACTGGTTCTATCCTGCTCAATGCAGGTACACTCACTCTCGGAAGTGCCAATGACTACGGAACAGGTTCTATCACCGTTGGCACAGGTAGCACTCTTGACCTGAACTCTTGGAATCCCACCAACTCCATTAACTTAGCTGGCGGACAGTTGAGCAATAATGGTAACTGGAACGGAACCGTCATCCTTAGTGGATCGGCCAACGCCACCCTGATAAACACTCTGACACTCAATACCGTTCGCGTTGTTGCAGGCAGCACAGTCGACTTAGCGGGCGTCAGCAAGGGTATCACCTACGAAGGTGGTACTTTGAGTAATCTCTCAACTTACTCGGGTACACTGACTGTCAAGACAGCGCTCAATCTGACTGCAGGCTCGACAGCGGGCGCTCTCCGACTCGAAGACGGTGGCAGTATTAATTACGGCAGCCGTGCTTCGACCGACACGATTCAATACGTCGGTGGTAGCCTGACCAACGCTGGTAGTTACACCGGCGACTTAAATGTCGTCGGCACAAGCCTGGCACTCACCGCCGGAAATCTTGGAGCGGGCAGGGTAGTTGTCGGCACAGACACTTCCGTCACCATCGGTACAGGTTTCTCCAATGCGATTCGCCTCACCGGCGGTTCGATCACTGGAAGTACACTGAATAATTACAACGGAACTGTTACTGTCGCATCTGGCAAGACTCTCGACCTCGGTGGTACCATCGAAACCCAAGTTATCACTAACAGTTTGGCTGATATCACCCTCGAGACAGGTGCGACCCTTAAAGGTAATGCATCAGTCGGTGATATCACGGTACAAGCTGGTGGCATCCTTGCCCCTGGTAATTCGCCTGGCACAATCACGGCATCGAGTCTCACGCTGAATGGTAATAGCACGATGAACTTCGAAGTCGCTGCGGTGGTAGACTTATCCGGCGCCAATGACGTTATCGCTGGCACTGATTATGACACAATCACCGTCACAGGGCTTTTAGATCTGTCAGCACTATCTTTCACATCACGCTTCAACCTGAATCTTCTCTCAGTTGGCGAGGGTTTCTCTGGTTCCGCCAATGGTTGGGATTCTAATTCGCCAATAAGCTTCGTCCTCTTTACTTACGATTCACTCAATCTAGGTACTAATTCAAACATAACTTCACTCTTCAATATTAATTCCGATGGCTTCCATGACGTTGATGGTTTGAGTATTCTCGCAAACCACTTCTCCATTTCCAACGACGTTGGGACTAAGCAAATCATGCTGAATTATTCTGCAGTCCCTGAGCCTTCGACGTACGGCATCATCCTCGGTGGGTTGGCATTGGCTGCCGCAGCGATTCGCAGGCGGAGACAATCGAAGCTGAACAGTTAAGCATCGTTAGATACAGACGGCGGTCCTGCGGACCTACGACGGCACTTCGCTTCGTTATGACGGCGGCTTCGCCTACGACGGCAGGCCTTCGGCCTTATGACTGTATTAGCGGAGTTAGTTGGTGTCGCGAGCGTGGCTCGCTGGTGTCGCAACCCATTGGGTTGCTGGTGTCGCGCCAATGGCGCTGGCTAGCCGTACATCTTCTTCGTCGTAGTGAGGCCACAGGCCGAACGCCGTCGTAGCCACGCAGTGGCGCCGTCGTAGGGCGCTTGCGCCCGCCGTCATAGGCGACGTAGTCGCCGCCGTCCCTTCGGCTTTTTTCCGGTTAGCTGTTCAGCCTCTCCCCGTTCCGCTGTTCAGCTTCACTCCTTTAGTCCTTAAGCTTTAGCCTTTAGTCTCTGCTCTCTCCCGCTTCTGCTTGCCCCATTTATCACCCGCGCTAACTCTGCTGCATGGATATCCTCCGGAAATTGCTCATCGTCACCCTTGAGTGGGCTTCCTTGGCTTTAGGCGTTTTTGTGGCATCGAAGTGGAAGTTGCTAACTTACAATAACGACCTCGCAACACTCGCACTGATTGCGATGACGTTGGGCATCCTGAATTCTTATGTTCGCCCTTTGGTACTTGGCGTTGTTCTAATCGTCTCTCTGCCGGCACTCTTACTGACCCTCGGCTTAGCTTACTACCTCGTCGTGCTGATTACCAACGGCGTGATTATCCTCTTAGCAGAGAAACTCTTAGATGGATTCAGAATTCTCGATGGGCATTGGATCCTCGCCCCGCTCTGTATTTCAGTGGTCTCCTGGCTGTTTACCTCTGCGGTTGGGATTGAGCAGGTTAAGCCTTTTCGCCGTCCTCAGCCGCCCAAAGACGACTCGATTGATATCTAAGCACTTTTGTCCCTTGCCAACTTCGGGGACTGTATTTGCCTCTGCATTGAAATGACCCTACCTGCGCTTTCTACTTGGTCCAAGAATGTGGCTCCCTCGCCGACCCTCGCTGTTGATGCGAAGGCCAAAGCGCTGAAGGCAGCCGGTAAAGACGTCTGCGGCTTTGGTGCTGGTGAGCCCGACTTCGATACACCCGCGTTTATTAAAGACGCGTGCGCCAAAGCTCTCGCTGACGGCCAGACCAAGTACGCACCGACACCTGGCATCCCTGCTTTGCGTAAGGCCCTTGCCGATGCATACACCGCCCGTGGCTTCACCGGCATCACCGAAAATAACGTCGTCGTCTCGCCAGGTGGCAAGATGTCGTGCTACCTCGCTATCTTAGCAACCATCAGTCCCGGCGACGAGGTCGTCATCCCTGCTCCTTATTGGGTCAGCTATCCTGAGATGGTTAAACTTGCCGGCGGTATTCCTCGATTCGTCATCGCCGAAGATACTACCGGTTTCAAAGTCACACCCGATCAACTCCGCGCCGTCTTAACCCCCAAGACCCGCATGGTGGTTATCAATAGCCCCTCCAATCCTACGGGTGCCGTTTATACCCGCGCCGAACTCGAAGCACTCGTGGCCATCTGCGTGAAAGCAGGTGTCTGGATTCTTTCCGACGAAATTTACGAACACCTGGTCTACGATGGACAGTCAACCTGCAGCCCGGCGACGTTTTCGCCTGAAGCCGCTCGCTTAACCATCACGGTCTCGGGTTATGCTAAAACATATTCCATGACGGGATGGCGCCTCGGCACACTCGTTGCCTGCAAAGAAGTTTCTGCTGCCGTTGCCGATCTTCAGAGCCAAACGACTTCTAACGCGACCACCTTCGCCCAGTTCGGTGCGCTGGCCGTGCATCAACATCCCGACAAAGCCAAAGCATCACTCGCTGAGATGGCCGTCGCCTTTGATCGTCGCCGTCTAAAACTACTCGCAGGTCTGAATGCAATCCCCGGTCTCACCTGTTACCGCTCACAAGGCGCCTTCTACCTCTTCCCGAACATCCGTAAGTTTGGTCTTTCCTCAGCCGACTTTGCTGCACGTCTTTTAGAAGAAGAATTAGTCGCGGTCGTCCCAGGCTCTGCATTCGGCGCTGAAGGTTACATTCGCCTGAGTTATGCGACGTCGGATGCCACTATCGAGAAGGGCCTCGAAAGGCTCGCTCGATTCTGCGCTAAGCTCGGGTAAGTCAGTCTTAGGCCGACTCTACCATCACGCAGGGCATGCCAGCCGCTTCGGCTGCCTCACGTCCGCGTGGACTGTCTTCGATGACGACACACTGCGCAGGCTCGCGTCCAATCCGACGAGCCGCTTCCAAGAAAATATCAGGGTAGGGCTTCTGCCGCACCACATCCTCGCACGTCACTACGGCTTCGAAGTGCGCTTCGAGATTAAGTTTACGCAAAGTGCGGCCGACGTGCTGACGTGTCCCGCCTGAAGCTACAGCCGTGCGTGCACCTTTGCCGCGAACATGGTGCAAGACGTGTAAAACATTTGGACGAGGTTCGACGCCCGATTCCAAATGGTGATCCAGGAAAACATCCGTGTGCGACCGGATAATGCGCGGGTCGAGTTTCAACCCGTGTCTTTCGTGTAAACGTGTACAGGTGTCTTCCGTCGACATCCCGCCCATCGAACAAAAGAACTCCCAGTCAAAATCAAAAGGCTGCCCCGTTTGCTGCTCAATGGCATGCATCCATGAGCGTTGGTGCAAACGCATGGTCGCTGCCAAAGTACCGTCACAGTCAAAAATCCAACCTGGACGATTCAGGAGCGTCTCGTCGATCGATTTTAGAAGGGTGTCGCTCACGCAAAGTTGTCTTCAATCGGTGGACGAAGCACGAGTTCGTGTACAGCCGCATCGGCCGGTAAACGTAAAAGTCCGACAATCGCCTCTGCCACCGTCTCAGGCTTTAGGTAATCCGGACGAGCCTGTGCTCGGAAAGGTGTATCGATGCCGCCTGGGTAGACCCCGCTCACGTGGATGCTGTGGGCTCTCCCTTCGCGTCGCATAACCCCTGTAAGAGCCTGGAAGGCACCTTTGGCCGCCGTATAGCTACCGATGCCGGCATTGGCAAAGAGGGCAGCCGAAGAAAGCACATTCACAATCCGTCCACCGCCTGCCGCCATCATCGATTTCCAGATCGGTTGGGTGAGTGCCAGTTGCGCTGTAC
>CAIYUD010000066.1 GCA_903929325.1 uncultured Opitutia bacterium
AAGAACTCGCGCCATAAGAAGCGCTTGTGGGGTTGAGCCTTTAAAGGGCTTTCCCTGTTTCACCAAGGCGACCTTTGCGGGTCGCTTTTTTTGTTATTTTGTGGGTCGGCAGGATTCAGGAATTTGACCTAAATACGCCATGGTCCGAACGCTCCTGTTTTCCTGTTTAGCTTCTATCGCATCAGCCCAAGATATTGCCTTTGCGGGCAAAGATCCCGGGGTAGCGTCTGCAAGCGTGAGGAATCAGACGGAGTCTGGCAAAAGTATACTTAGTTTAGTGAATACAGCGATCATCGCGACCTGGGAGGTAGCAGATGGCAAGTTGCGCCCGCTGAGTGTGACCAATCAGCTGACGGGCCTAAAAATTGACCAATCAGGCGCTGAACTTTTTCGCCTAACGACACAGGCGCCAGCTCCGTTACCCGCGCAAATTGAAGCCAGTGTTGTTCTCGAGGAAACGCGCGTCGTCGTTGTTGTCAGCAAGCCGGGCTCAGCACCCGTCGAAATTGCAACGTTTCCGCGTAAAGATTTTGTTGGCGAGCCAAAGCTCGTGCGTTGTGGGAAGATGAATTTAAAAGCCGAAGCGAAGAATAATCCAGATGGAGGCCCCATCGGCCATTGCACCATCGAAATGCTCCGTCCGACGAATAGCAGTATCGCTGGAGTTGTTTCATTCAATGGTCCAGCTCACCATGCGGCTGTACGTGAGTTTGCTTTTCCAAAGGGCACGCGAGTGGTAACTGCTCGTATCGATAAAGATACTGACCAAGGCATGTCGTGGGGCCCAGGCTTGGCGCTTGTCTGGGAAGAGGGCGCAAAATTTATCCTGGTGGGTGTGCGAAACGGGAAGGGTACTCTCAATGTCACCACGGCTTCGGGTGAGCGCGAGGTGACCCCGCAGCTATCACCATACCCTGCAGGCGATCAGTTGGCGTCGGATTTCCGCTTGGTGACTGCACCGCGCATTAGCCGCCTAACGCCCGTGCCCAAGAGCAGTCGTATGGCTGAGGCTATTTCGGGGGCTGCCCTCGAAGCAGAACTCGTTTCCGCTTCTGGATTACGCGTGCTGTGGCGCGCAGAGTTGCGTGATGGCTCAAATTATTTTCGGCAAACCCTGCGCCTAGTATCTCCCCAAAGCCTCGTGGTTCTGCATGGGGTTGAGATGAATGAGCTAAAGTTACCTAACGCCGCTGTCATTGGATCCGTACCAGGTTCTCCTGTAGCTGGGAGTGGATTCTTTACGGGCATCGAAATGCCAGGAACAACTCAGTTTGTTGATCCCGAGGGCGTCCGCCAAGGCTTCGCCTGCGAGTTAAAAATCGAGAAGGATCAGGCCTATGCCTTCGGCTCAGTCGTTGGTGTTGCGGTTGAGGGTCAATTGCGACGCGGCTTCTTGCGTTATATTGAGCGTGAGCGTGCTCGTGCTTCGCAGCCTTTCTTGCATTACAATTGCTGGTACGACCTTGGCTTCAGCGTGGATCGTCAGGGTATGTTGGATGTTGTGAAGGCATTTGATACGGAACTTGTGCGGAAGCGTGGCGTTCCGGTGAAAGCCTATCTCGTCGATGATGGTTGGGATGATGTCTCGCAGGGACTTTGGGCGGATAACCTGAAGCGATTCCCGAAGGGACTTGCTGGTTTGGGTGCTGAGATGGCTAAGGTCGACGCTCACCTTGGTATCTGGATTTCCCCGCTGGGTGGCTATGGTGGTGATAAAGAACGCACGGCACATGCGCAGCGCATGGGATTAATTCCGCCTCAGGCCAAACTCGATTTAGCCTATCCCGGATACCGCAAATGGTTTGAAGAGCGCTGTTTGCAGTTGATGCGTTCGGCTGGCGTGAATGCATTTAAGTGGGACAAGGCTGGCGAAGGCGTAAGCCCTCACTTCATGGCTCTTTTGGAAGTTGCCCGTCGTTTGCGGGTCGAAAATCCATCGTTGTTTATCAACGTGACCGTCGGTACATGGCCTTCACCATTTTGGCTAAACCACATTGATACCACGTGGCGTGATGGTAGCGCAGATGTTGGTTGGGTAGGGCAGGGTGATGATCGCGAAAAATGGTTAACCTTCCGGGATGGTTATTGCCGGAAACTCTTTGTCGAAAAATCTCCGCTGTATCCATTGAACTCAGTGATGCACCATGGCATTGTCCATGGCCGTGCTTTCCAGGGAGAAAAAGTTGGCAAAGCTGGTCCTGATTTAAAAAACGAGGCGCGGTCCTATTTTGCGAACGGCGCCATGCTTCAGGAATTGTACCTAACCCCATCCATGATGACAGCCGCTTCGTGGGATGCCGTGGCCGAGGCAGCGAAGTGGGCACATGCCCGAGCCGACGTTTTGCGGGATGCTCACTGGGTGGGCGGAGACCCGCTTAAGCTTGAGCCCTATGGTTATGCTGCGTGGGCACCTCGCCAGGGCACGCTGATGGTGCGCAATCCCAGTGAGACCCCTAAGGAGATATCGCTCGAGGCGGGCGAGGTCTTTGACCTACCAGCGGGGGTCCCCGGGGTCTTTGACCTGAGCAGCCCTTATGCGGATCAACGGCTTAAAAGCCTCACCTTGAGCCGGGGCGAGGCGGTTAAGGTAACCTTGCAGCCCTTTGAGGTGCTGGTTTTTGACGCTATCCCTCGAAAGTAAGACATTGAAGCCCTTTTCACCTTGCTCGGTGGCTGGGGCTTCCTATCAAGAACCCTCTTAACACCTTACAACTATGGCCCGCGAAATCATCATCCTTGAGTGCACTGAAGCCCGTAAAGAGAAGAAGAACCCTTCTCGCTACATGTCGACCCGCAATAAGAAGACCAAGCAAGAGAAGGTCGAGAAGCTGAAGTACAACCCTTCGTTGCGCCGTCACACCCTTCACAAAGAGATTAAGGGATAAGCACCCAATCTGCTTTGTCGCAAAAAAGGCCGTCCTTCTGGACGGCCTTTTTGTGGACAAGTTATTGAGTTTTTCGACGAGCAGAACGCCACATTGACCGGTGATTGCGAATCCAATCGAGCAAAGCGCGTTCAAAGCCTATATCTCGGCCGGCTTTCTCGGACTCGATCCATTTATGACGGAGGATTTCGTCTTTTTCGGCTAAGAACTCAGCGTAGAGTGACGACGATGTGGTCAGTGGGTCTCCACTGTCTACGCCCGACTGGACACTCGTATTCACACCCTCAGCGTGCGAATTTTTCCAAAAATAGCAACCGCCTAGGTTACTATCCTAGAAGCTGTAAAAGACGCAGTCCAAGGGCATGGAACGCCCTTCCAGAAGGTGAATCTGGATGACTAATGACTACGGGGATGCCGTAATCGCCACCCTGGCGGACATTAGGGTCGAGCGGAATTTCTCCTAAGAATTCGGTATCAAGTTGCGCCGCAACTTTTTGCCCGCCGCCTTGACCGAAGAGGTATTGGCGCCGCCCTTGGTCATCTTCGAAGTAACTCATGTTTTCGATAACCCCAAGGATCGGCACATTGACTTTTCCGAACATAGCCGCTCCGCGTAGCGCCACTGTAACCGCTGCCGTTTGCGGGGTTGTTACAATCACGGCGCCAGCCAAGGCCATGGACTGAGCAATGGAAAGCTGAGCATCGCCGGTGCCTGGGGGTAGGTCAACGAGCAGGACGTCGAGTTCACCCCAGCGGACATTGGAAGCGAACTGAGAGATTGTCTTCATGATCATGGGCCCGCGCCAGATGACCGGAGCATCTTCATCAATGAGTAGCCCCATCGAGATGGTTTTAACGCCAAAGTTTTCGGGCGGCAAAAGCACGTCGCCCTCAATCTGGGGGCGACCACGGACGCCGAGCATCAGGGGCACCGAAGGCCCATAAATATCACAATCCATCAGGCCGACCCGACTGGGTCTTCCGCGATCACTCAGGATACGAGCGAGTGCGACCGCTAGGTTGACCGAGGCCGTTGATTTCCCGACGCCGCCCTTTCCGCTAGCAATGGCTATGATGGCTTTAACTTTACCCACTCCAGCTTCCGAGGTGGGTCCGGTGACGACTTGCGCGGCGGTAGGGCTGGTTTTAGGGACGGTTACAGTTAAAGCGATTTCGGGAGCAACAAATCCAGCTGCAAGTAGGGCGGCCTCCACTTCGGCATAGAGCTTCTTAGGGATTTCAGGGTCGGCCGTCGTTACGGATAGCCCGACGACGGCTTTACCTTCAGCGGAAACCTCAATCCCTTTTACCAAGCCGAAGGAAACGATATCGCGACTAAACCCAGGGTACCGGACGGTACGCAGGGCCTGTTGGACAGTAGCAATATCGAGAGCCATGGTGTGGGATTGAAGTCGTGGGGACTTTCGTCATTAAGTTGAGGCCTAACGTCGCCATTCCAACACCTTTTCATCATGAGAACCGCTTTCTTTCTATGCCTCTGCCTCTTGTCCATTGGACAGCTTCCGGCGCAGGTGCGAATTGAGCAGGATGTGAATGCTGAATTAGCCGCGCAGAGAATCCAGGTTGAAGTGCGCGGCACAGACGCCGAAGTGGTCTCCCTTGTCCGTGCCGCCTTAGCGATGCATGGTAACTTCACGGTCGTCGCTTCAGGTTCTGTCCGCGTAACCGTTGATCGTGCGGGTAACACTGCGCGCGTTAGCTGCGAAAATCCTGCCTTCGCTTTTAATTCAGAAATTCAAGGACGTGATGTTTCCGAAATTTCCTTACAGGCTGCGGATGCTGCTGTGGTTGGTCTCGGACGGCGTTTTAATTTGAAGCCGCTGTTTGCTGGTACGCGTGTCGCCTTTCTCTCCACTTTTGGTGGCGGCAAGCGCGACGTCTACGCCGGAAGCCTTTTGATGAATAATGTGAGGCCGCTCACTCAGTTGCGTTGCGAAAATCTTGGACCGCGTTGGTCGGCTGATGGTAACCGCGTCGCCTTTGTGAGTTACGCTAAAGGACTGCCCGACCTCTACATCGCGCCTTACCCATTTGGAGAAGCCCGTCCACTGATTGCCGGCATGCGCGGTAGTCTTACCGGTGGCTCGGCTTCGCCAGATGGTTCGCGCATTGCTTTTTGCTCATCAAACCAAGGTAAGACCCTTGATCTGTATGTGAGTGATGCCAACGGCGGCGCGCGACGTTGTATCCTGCGTACGGATGACCGGGTGGAGTCAGATGCTTCGTGGTCACCCGATACGACGCAGATTATTTTTGCCTCAGGTTCAAGCGGGTCACCGCGCCTCTATGTCATTCCTGCGACAGGTGGTAGCCCAACTCAGCTTTCCACCGGCGGGGGTTATGCCAGCGAGCCATGCTGGAACCGTGCAGACCGTAATCTAATTTGTTTCACGCAAGCTTCCGAAGGCACCAACAGTGTTGCGGTTCTTGATTTAGCAAAAGGTTCACTCACGGTTGCGGCTCAAGGTACAGGCAGCGTGGCATATTCGCGCGGTGCATGGTGCGCAGATGGACGTCACATCGTCGTTCAATCTCAACAGCGCGGTGGTGACCGTTACTGGCTTTCATTGGCAGATAGTGCCACAGGTAAGATTACCCGGCTGACGGGTGATCAGTTAAAATCCTGCATGCAGCCCGACTGCTGGTTCCCGCGTCGCTAAGGCTTACGCTTTGCCAGTTTGCTGGCGCAGTCGATCCACGAGTACGGCGACCACAATAATGGTGCCTGTGACGATGCGCGTCGTGCTTTCTTCGATGCCGTTGAGACCGCAACCTACGCGGATAACCGTCATAATGAGTGCGCCGACGAGTGAGCCAAAGACTGAGCCGATGCCTCCATTTAAAGAAGCACCACCAATGACGACGGCTGCGATGATGTCTAACTCGTAGCCACTTGCACCCGTCGGGTCTCCTTGGCCTTGGTTGGAGGCAAGCATCAGTCCTGAAATGGCCGCAAAGATTCCCCCGATTACGTAAACCCAGATTTTTACACGATCAACCGCAACACCGCAAAGACGCGCGGTTTGTTCATTCGATCCTACCGCAAAAATATGACGTCCGAAAACGGTGAAGCGGAGGACGAGTGACACAAGCAGTGCTAGCCCAAGCATCAACCAGCCACCGGGTGGGATAACCAACCATTTCCAGCCCACAGGTAGTCCGTTGAGCCAGAAGCGCAGCCAGGCAGAATCTTGAACGTTGATCGGCTGGGAATTAGCAAGGGCGAGGGCGAGTCCCCGTAATACGAGTAGTGTGCCCAGTGTCGTGATAAAAGGAATAAGGCGGATGCGCACAACCAGGAGTGCAATACCAAGTCCGCAGAGTGCACCCGTGATTAAGGTTCCTGCGACAACCGTGAGCGGTCCTTGTCCGCTGACGATGAGCTTGGCTCCAACGATGGAGCAAAGGGCAATGGCAGAGCCGACAGATAAATCAATGCCTGCTGAGATGATAATCAATGTCATCCCAATCGCTGCGATGCCGATGACGACAGACTGTTGGACGACTTGGCTAATCGCGTCAGACGTGAAGATCGCCGAATGGAGAAACGCTGTGTGCTGCAAATAGCTTTCGAGTAATCCAAATCCAACCCATACGACAGCCAGTGCGAGGAGAGGGCCGAACGTATGCATGAAGCGCTCCAGGCGCTTTGGACTCGTGGCAGATGAATCGTTGTTAGTTTGGCTCATAAAGTTATTAACTATTTCCCGTTGCTTCGGCCATTAGCGCTTCGGCGGAAGTTTCGCTTAAGGGGTGGGCTTGACCGAGGCCATTGCGTTTCATGACGGCGATCCGGTCGCACGTGCCCAGGAGTTCAGGTAGATACGAGCTTACCATGACGACAGCCCGTGGGCGCACAGGGTCTGTGACCAAGCGATCAATGGCTTCGTAGATGCGGGCTTTCGCAGCGATATCAATGCCGCGGGTTGGTTCGTCGAGGAGTAGAATGTCGCAGTCGGCTTCGAGCAGACGGGCGAGTGCCGCCTTTTGTTGATTGCCACCCGAAAGACGTCCAATCGGTTGATCAGGATTCTCACAACGGATACCGAGCTTCTGAATCCATTCCTGGGTATGGCGTGATCGCTGGCTGGGTGAAATAAATCCAGCGCTCCCCAGCTTACTTAATGAAGCCAGGCAAATATTATCACCAATACCAAGTCCTAGCGCTAAACCTTCTTCTTTACGGTTTTCCGAAACTAAACCCATTCCGGTTTGCCATGAAATCAGTGGTGCGGGTGTGAGTTGATCGCCCGCGATACGAACTTTGCCATCAGGATCTAACCCAAAAATTGCTCGGAGAAGTTCAGTGCGTCCGGAGCCGACTAACCCGCAGATGCCAAGAACTTCGCCGCGTCTAACGGTCAGGCTGCCGAGCCCAGGTGCAGAGGCTTCGAGGAGTACTTCGCCAGCTTTCCGAGGAGACCTCGGGTAAAGTTCGTCTACATTGCGTCCAACCATTTCTGCGACGATCCGAGCATCGTCGACTTCTTTGGTTTTAAAAGTGGCCACAGATTTTCCGTCACGGAGAACGGTTAAGCGCGATGACAGACGGCGAACCTCTTCGAGGAAGTGAGAGATGTAGATGATGGAAATGCCGCGAGCAGCGAGGCGGTCAATCAGTTCAAATAATCGTTGAACATCTGCTTGAGCCAACGAACTGGTTGGTTCGTCAAAGACGATGACTTTACATCCAAGTGCGAGGGACCGGCCAATCTCGATAATTTGACGGCGACTAATCGAGAGTGAGCCGGCAGGGGCATCGACATCGATGTCGCCGTGGCCGAGGCTCGTAAGCGTCTCGTGGGCAAGCTTACGCGCGGCTCCGCGATCGAATAGGCCGCCTCGAACAGGCTCTGCACCGAGTACAAGGTTCTCCGCAACGGAGAGGTGAGGGGCGATGGACAGTTCTTGGTAAATCATGCCCACGCCACTTGCCCGGGCTTCTTGAGGGTCACGCGGTGTGTAAGCCTTACCATCGAGCTTCATGGTGCCTGTGTCAGGGGCATGAGCGCCTGACAGTACTTTCATGAGTGTACTTTTGCCGGCACCATTCTCTCCGACCAGCGCATGGACCTCCCCGGGCAACAGGATGAGGTCGACGCCACCAAGCGCCTGGTTGCTACCAAAGGCTTTCGTGATGCCTTGCATCACGAGTCGAGGTGTCACTTGGGCGTCTGCCCCCATTCGCTTAATTCATCTGGGGCTTAATGACTGCTTGGACGGCACTGGTATCAACATTTTCTTTGGTCACCAATACCGAACCCGTGTCCGTTTTATCTAAAATGGATTGTCCGCGAATCTTAGCCACTGCTGCTTCCACAGATTTACGTCCCATGGTGAATGGGTCTTGGGCAATGATCCCGGTGATCTCGCCTTTGCGAAGCGCGTCAACGAGTGCGATGGTAGGGTCAAAGCCAACGAAGCGCACTTTTCCGGCTAACCCGTTTTGTTGAAGAGCCTGTAGCATGCCAATCGTTGTGCTTTGGTTGCAGCAGAAGATGCCGTCGGGCCCACGGTCACCTGAGAAGCGCAGCAGCAATGACTTCGACTTATCAATAGCTGAGGCAGTGGTTGCGCCGGCGTATTGATTGCTGCTGATAACTTCGATGCCTGGCGAAGCCTTGATGCCTGCAAGGAATCCTTCTTCACGAGCGTCGGTTGAAGCAGAACCCACTTGGTAGCGCAGCATGATGACACGGCCTTTGCCGCCGAGTTGTGCCGCTAAGCCTTCGCCTGCCTTTTTGCCGGCAGCATAATTATCTGTGCCAACATAGCCGGCGCTTGCGCCTTCAGCTTTAGCTAAAGGGGAGTCGAAGATGATGACAGGAATGCCAGCTTCAGTCGCCTTGACGGCCTTGTCGCGTAAGGCAACGGCATCGAGCGGCGCGAGACACAGTGCGTCGACTTTACGCAAGATGAGTGTGTCAACCATCGCCATCTGCTGCGCGCGGTCGTCTTCCTTTTGAGGGGCAGACCAAACAATTTCTACACCCAGTTCGCCGCCTGCTTGCTTGGCGCCTGCTTCAACGGTTTTCCAGAAAACGTGCGACGCGCCTTTGGGGACGAGTGCAATGACCGGCTTGTGTGCGTCTTCTGCAAAAACAGAAGCAGCTAAGCAGGTGACGAGTATTAGGAGCTGAATGGGGGTACGCATAGGATTATTCGGGTGAAAGTAAAGGGGAGGGGATTGTTTCTGCTGGCTGATTGTAGGCGGGCATTTGTGCCAGCGTATCTAATGGAATGACATCGCCGCGATTGAGTTTCTTGAAAGCGGCTTCGTCGACGCGCAGGGTTAAGGCATCCGTATCTTTATCGCGAGCAACCGAGATGTAATAGACATGGGGTGATTCACGCGTCAGCAACAGGAGCTTATCCCCAACTTGGCTGCTGTATTTATAACGTCGGCCGCCGACATCGACTTTCGAGACGACTTTATAGCGCTCGCGGGCCATGAAGACATCGTTGGCAATGCGTGTGCTGGTTGGTTCACCGCAGCTTAAGAACGAGGAATCCCAAGGAAGGAAAACAGTATCTTCATTAATGCGGAAGCTAACGAAAACCCGACGACGTAAGAGGTCGGATTTTAAATTAGCTGTTTCCGTTAGGTGAACCTCTCCTTGCTCGTCGCTTTCAAAGGTATTCTTGGCGTTGGCGATTACCCATGCGCCGAGCTCTGTGCCTGTTTTCAGGTTGAAATCGCTCCAGACTTTTCGACGTGCGTCGGGGTCAACGTTGATGCGCAGGCGATCCCGAAGATGTATAATTTCGTTAGAAAAATCACGCAAACGAGCTGCCCAGCCTAAGTAGGCTGAAGCATTGATTGTTGCGCTAGTCTTAGGGCCTTTACCTTCGGCAATTTTTTCCGCTTCGGATGCACGGTAGTTTACCTTCTCAATGGCTGCTGCTAATTCAGTGAGTTTCAGGGTCGCAAGGTCAGCATGCAGGCGGGCGGCTTCAGGAATGTCGGCGGCTTCAGGGAACTTTGTCATCAATTCATCCCGGAGAGGTTCAAATTCTTTGTTATCCAAAAGAGGGGAGAGGATGAGCTGCAGGGTATCGGCCAACGACTTCGCTTTGCGCAATTGGTCTTCAGGAATATCTTTCTCCAGCATGTAGAGGGTGACCTTGGGCTGAAGGGTAATGGAGAATTTATTGAGGGGACCGACCAGTGTCTCATTGTTTAAAGCCATGGTGAGGGTCACGTTATAGGCAGTCTCGTCATTTACTTGTAATCTTTGGAGCAATAACGGTCCGCAAGGTAGGCCGCCGGGAGGCTCGCCAAAAGGCACGACGGCGGCTTCTTTGGCATGATTTTCGTAATCAGCCGCGCGTTTCACAAAATTCTGCCACTGGGCGATAGACTTAGTGTCTTCGGATACAGCACTGTTGGCTACGGCTTTGACCGTATCGCTCGCTACAGGCTGCGCGAGTAAGAAGGCGCCGCCCAAAACGCCTAGGGCGATGCTGACAAAAGTAGCGATAGTGCGCACCGAGTTTTCGCGCCGAATAGCCGTCTCTTTTTCGCGAATAAGGAATTCAGCCTGGAGTGGAGATATTTGATCAACGGTAGCTGAGTCAGCTAAGCCGTACATTAAGAGTCGCCGACGTGTGTCATGCTCGAGTCGGGGTAGGTCCGGTTCGGTCTCCGTAGAATTTTCTACCCTTTCGTTGCTTTGGCGGGTGAGTTTTAGACCGCTACTAAACGAGAAGTGATTGGAAAGGGGCTCCCAGTTTTCGGATCCCACGGGTGCACAAAGTGTCTCAGCCGTAACTTTTTCGGCATGAATGAGGTCTTGTACCTCATATTCTGAGAGAGGTCCTTGGACCTCGTCATTAATGTATAAGGCGAACTGACGCATAGTTTGCGTTGTGGAAGGGGGCTGAAGAGTTGTCGGGCTAAAGGGGGGTGGCAAGCCCTTACCCGTTAGCGGGTTGTCTTTGCATCCCAGCGACTTTTCGGTCATACCTAGGTCTGCATGTCTGACGCAGGTCTCCATTCGAGCCAGAAGCAGATTCAGGGCCATATACTGACGCCTCAGTTGCGCCAATCGCTCCGTATTTTGCAGGTGCCCGCGACCGAACTCCTAGCAACTATTCATGAAGAGTTAGCCGGAAATCCACTATTGGAAGAAGTAGACGGTTCAGGTGCTCCGTTACCCGATTCCGCTGAGCCAGCTTCTCCAGAGTCCGACAGTGAAGGCGAAGGATCCAGCGAACTTCGTTTAGGCGATGATGACTTTGACGCACTCAAGCGGATGAAGGAAGATTGGGACGACAGTTACTACGAAGAGGTTCGCTCACAGGGATATTCTGCAGACGATGAAGATCGTCGGCGTCACCAACTTGAATCCGTGACAGGCGATGCTTCTTTATCAGAACATCTTTTAAACCAGTCGCGTTTGGCGACCTCGGACCCTGAAGTTTTGCAAGCCATCGACCATTTGGTAAATGCCTTGGATGAGCGTGGGTTCTTGGAGGAAGATCTCTCAAGTCTAGCTCTCGCACATCAACTTGATTACGGAAAAGTTCTTGAGGCTCACGGATTGTTACTTGGTTTTGAACCTGCTGGTATCGGTGCACGTGACCTTCAAGAGTGCTACCGTTCGCAGCTTCGTGCCCAAGGAAAAGAAGGCACCGACGCCATGCGCTTGGTTGCGGAGGCATGGGAGCCGTTGATGGCACGTCGACTGGACGAGTGCGCGCGGTTGTTGAATTTGAGTCCCGATGGTATGCGCGCAGCGCTCGATGTGCTTGCTCGCTTGGAGACTGCCCCCGCTCGCCGTTATCGTCGCGATGAAAATCGGCCCGTTACACCCGATGCAACCGTCGTGCGCGGTGCCAATGGTAAGTGGCAGGTGACGCTCGATGACCGCCATGTGCCGCGCCTGCGCATTGCGCCTGCTTACAAGGATATGCTGGCCGGGCGCTCGCTCTCAGATAAAGACCGCGAGTATATCTTGGAACGCATGAAGCAGGGCAGGTTCCTGATCGGAGCCATTGAAGAACGTCAACGCACGCTCGAGCGCTTGGCGCACATCCTCGTTAATCGCCAAGCAGATTTTTTTGAAGAAGGCCCTGCGAAACTGAAACCGCTCACAATGGCAGATGTTGCGGTAGAGTTGGGCGTTCATGAAACAACCGTTTCACGTGCCGCCGCTAATAAGTGGATGATGACGCCTTGGGGTCTGCGCGAATTCCGTTCATTCTTTAGTTCCGGCGTAGCCATGGAAGATGGTGGCTCCGTTGCAGCGACAGGCGTGCAAGAGCTCATCGCAGACTTGCTGGCCCGCGAAGATACTTCCGCACCTCTATCCGACGAGGCCATCACGGCAGAGTTACAGAAAAAAGGCGTTAAAATTGCTCGGCGAACGGTTGCCAAATACCGTGAGGCACTTGGGCAACCTTCGGCGCATATGCGTCGTCGTCGTCTCTAAGTTCGCTACGTTTTACGGAGCGACAGTCTTTGCTTCAGAGTTCGATCGGCTTGCCTGGCTCTGGGTCATGGATACGCGTCCCTGGGAGCACTTTAGCTAAAGCTTCTTTCATCCACGCACGGGCGGGTGGATCGCCGTGTGTTAGCACGATATCTTTGGGTGCTAAGTCGCGCGCAAATTGAATGAGTTCTTCGCGGTCGGCGTGTCCGCTTAAGTGGAAGCGTTCAACTTCTGAGCGGACAGTCGCGGTATAATCCAGTCCTTTGAATTCAAAACTCCCGCCTTTCGGCGTACCGATGAGCTCGCCGCCGGGGGTGGCAGGGTCGCAGTAGCCAACGAAGAAGACTGCGCTCTTCGGGTCTTCGAGAATATTTGCGGCGACGCGCCACGCAGGTGTTTTTTCAACAAGCATCCCGCTGGATACAAGGTAGATGCCAGCTTGTCGCATGCGTTTCCCTGGTTGGGCATATTCTTTACGTAGGGCGATGACGCCAAGGTCCTCCAGTACACGACGGTCAAACTTCAGTTGTTTGGTTTTCTTGGATGCGTCGGAAAGGTAATCGCACAAGTCGAGGCCAAGTCCTGAGCAGAAAATTGGCGCGTCGGCGAGTTGTCCGCGATC
>CAIYUD010000067.1 GCA_903929325.1 uncultured Opitutia bacterium
CGAGCTGTGATATTGCCTAGGCGTTGTACCTTAGGGCAAAGGATAAAAATTATGCACAATGTGGAGCCTAGGAACTGTGCACTTGAGACTCTATGCTCGAATGCGTATATTGACGTCATGCTTGCACGTGCATTTCTCCTTTCGGCAATTTCGCTATGGGTGATATCTGTGCCTGCGCGTGACAGCCTGTTTGGGCGAAAAGCGAATAAAGGAGATTTCACACAGTCGGACACGGCTACAACCACTTCGTCGACGGCGGAAAAGCCAAAGAATACAGAGCCGGCGAAGTCCGAAGATCCTTTTGGCGATAAGACCAACAAAGATAGGGCAAAGTCAGGTACCGAAACACCAACCGCTGACGATATCGGGGTTATGATTCAACCCATTCTTATGGATCAGGGATGGATGATTAAAGAGAAGATGGATTTTCAGTTATCCCGGGTCGATAAGCCGCTTGCGAAAGAAACATCTACGCTCTTCCGAGATGCTTGGGCTGCCTTCCGTGCGCAGAATCAGATAGTCGCAGATGGTGACTCGAAGCATTTTGTCAGAGCGCCAATCACGATTCACGAACTAAAGGCTAAATTACTGCAGGATTTAGGTGATGCGCGCTGGCTGGTAGATGCAGAGTGGAATAACCCTGGGCCGATGACATGGTGTCCTGCGGGCGTAAACGCAGACAAAGCTATTTTAGTTTTGGATCAAGGGCAGGGCGCTGCTGGCGAAACTTTAACCCTTAACGTTGTCCATGTCGGTCTCGTTCAGGCTCGGTTTGACTCCAAGGTGGCACCTGCCGCTGGACGCCGTATTACGATTCGTCGGCACGCCTTTGCTACCTTGACGTCACTGCAGGATGACGAGGCAACTCGAGAGCTTTTCCAGAAGGCTGTGGCTGCAGGTAGTCCTGCTGTCGAAGCAGTTGTTTTATTGAACCGCGATTGTAAGACCTGCGGCGCACTTGGCTACGTACGTCGATCCATCCCTGGCAAAATTCAGGACGCTAGAGACCCTTGTCCAGATAAGTGCGACCACGGTAAATTATCCGTCCCGGTCCTACTGACCTTTAAGCCGTAATTTAGTCGCGGTGTGATTCTGGCGAAGACGGCACATCAATCACTTCATCGTCTTCGTCAGGGAGATCTTCATCTTCTGGATCTGGCTTATCGCCGCGGGCAACGCGTTTCCGTCGGACAATCCCTTTACCAATAAACACCGCAATCAAGTAGAGAATAAAGAGAACGCCGGTTAGAATGCCTAGGGTGACAGGGTCGCCAATCGGGGTGACGATAGCTGAGAGCGCGACAATTCCGAAGAGCATCCCGCGCCAAGATTTTAGCAAGGTCATCGGGCGAACCAACTCGAGCCACATCAATATGATGAGCACGAGCGGGAACTGTAGGGCGACGCCTGTCAGCAGCGACATCATGACGACGAAACTGTAATAATCAGAGGCCTGCCAATCTGTAACCATGCCCATGTTTTGCGCAAAGCTATGCCAAACCACAATCGACATAGGGGTGAGGAGCATGAACGCCATGACGGCTCCGCACACAAAGAGTACAAGCGCGCCAACACAGAAAGGAATTAAGCCACGTTTCTCGCGCGGCGTTAAAGCGGGTCCAACAAAGCGTGCAACTTCGTAGACAATAAATGGTGATGCGATGGCCAGTCCGGCGGCGAAAGCTGAATAGAGTAATACGGACCATACGCCCATGAAGGTGAATTCGCGAAGCTGGGGGAAATTTGCCATACTCGCATCCATGTCTTTGGCCCACTCTAGCGGCAGTTGCAGAAATACCGGGATCTCTTTGTAGAAATAGAGGGCAGCGCCAACCCCGACCATAAAGACACCAATGACCCGAAGGAGTGAGACCCGTAAGTCGTCGACATGCTCCAAGAACGTCATTTCAGACTTCGAGCGTTTCCGGCGTAAGAAGGTGGAAAGCATGGTCAGTCGTTGAGTAACGCTTTGATGTCAGCCAGGGAGATGCTTGAAGATGCCGAATCGGACTCGGTTAAGAGCTTACGCAGCATCTCTGATTTGGTGCGTTGCAGTTCCATGACGCGCTCTTCGATAGTGCCCGCAGCAATCAGCTTAATACTGGTGACAGTACGGGTTTGCCCGATGCGGTGGGCTCGGTCTGTTGCCTGAGCTTCTGCGGCAGGATTCCACCATGGGTCGTAATGGACAACGGTGTCCGCTCCCGTGAGGTTTAAACCCGTGCCGCCGGCCTTGAGCGACATGAGCAGCACAGGGATGGTTGGCGTATTGTTGAAAGTATCGCAGACCTTCTGACGGTCCCGTGTCGAACCATCAAGGTAGCCGTAGGGGATGTCTCGTTCGTCAAGGGCATCACGGATGATTTTAAGTGCCGAGACAAAGGTCGAGAAGAGTAGGATGCGGTGACCGGCATCTTTGGATTCCTCGAGTAGTTCCAGAAACGCTTGCAGCTTCGCAGAATCTGTTTCGGCTAATTTCGGATCGAGAATGCGTGGATCTGCGCAGACTTGGCGGAGACGTAGGAGTTGGTTAAAGGCTGCCATGCGTACGCTCGCTTCGCTGGCGCCGCCCATTTCCATCTCAAAGATCGCATTACGGGTGGATTCTTGGATGTGCTTATAAAGGTCAGCCTGTTTCTCTTCGAGGTCGCAGTAGAGGATCTGTTCAATCTTCGGCGGAAGCTCGGGTGCCACGGCAACCTTCGAACGGCGTAAAATATACGGCGCGGCCATTGCGAGGAGGCGTTCGTCATGCCATTTACTTTCTTCGAGCCCGCGATCTTGCGGTTTAGGTAAGTATCCAGGCATCAAGAAGCCAAAGATGGAGCGTAAATCTTCTAAGGAGTTTTCAATCGGTGTGCCGGTGAGGATGAATCGTCCTTTGGCGTGGAGTTGTTTAACGGCTTTAGCGCTCTGGGCTCTGGCGTTTTTGATATTTTGCCCTTCGTCGCAAACAGCCACGCCCC
>CAIYUD010000068.1 GCA_903929325.1 uncultured Opitutia bacterium
AGCAACTTTACGTTGCTCATCGCTATGGCAGAAGATCACTGATCGGTACTGGTCACCCACATCAGGACCTTGCCGATTCAGCGTCGTCGGGTCGTGGATCTTAAAGAAAATATCAACGAGGCGCTCATATGTGACACGTTGGGGGTCAAAGGTAACTTCCACGACTTCGGCATGTCCCGTCGCATGGGTACAAACTTGCCGATAACTTGGATTGGGAGTGGTACCACCCGTATAACCCACAGCGGCATCAACGACGCCAGGCACTTGACGGAATACTTGTTCAACGCCCCAAAAACAGCCGGCACCAAAGGTAGCTTTTTCGAATCGTTGGGTAGCGGGATGGGCAGAGTCATTCATGGCAGTAGGCAAAGTTGTTGAAGGTGATTCCGGCGCACGTGGAGTCGTGCGGTCTGCACCACAGGCGGTAAAGAGAAGCACGGATAATCCAAAGAGCGTGCGCATAGAGTACAAGGGTGCCGAGCTTGGTCAGGGAATCAAGGGAAAGCAGGCAAAGCGGTCAATACCTTCAGCAATTCAGCCTCAAGGGCTGGTAAAGGAATGGGCTTCGATTGAACCGATGGCTCCGGAGTCAGGTAGAAAGTATCCAGGGCGTAACCCTTTTCGGTAGCGATATTGGCAAAGGTAATTGCGTACCCAGCATCACGAATGGCTGATCCCAATCTAAAGAGTAATCCCAATCGGTCCGGTGCTTGAATCTCAACAACAGTACGGCTGAGTTCAGGCGCATCATAAACTCGGACGATAGGCGTGTCGGACAAACTGGGTCGACGTTTCGGCTGCAGGCGAGCTTGGCGTTGATCATCGATATCAATGCGCTCACGCAGATCAACTTCATGGACCAGGGTAGATTCAAGGGCTTCCACAAACTTCGCACGTGTCGCATCGCTTTGTTCTGCAGGCAAGATTACCCGGAAAAGGTCGATGGCGACGTGGTCAGCACGTGAAAACGCGCGACAGGACATAATATTAATCCCAGCGACGGCAAAAGCACCTGCCATACGCCCAAAGAGCCCTGCACGATCCCATGTTACCACTTGCACCAACGTTTCAGCGCCTTCGGTGGACCAACGAATCTGTGGGCTCAACGCAGCATCGGGTTGATCTGCCAGCACAGACACAATGAGTGCATGCACCGCCCGAAGGTGTTCGGCAATTTCCGCAGGGTTCGCATGCAAGAAATAACTCGCAGGCATCAATTGCAGGTGAGCAGCGATTTCGTCAACCGGCACCGTCCCCGCAAGCAGTGTGTTAACCTCAACCCCAACGGATGCGCGGCGAACGCTATCATCGGGAGCGGCTGCGCCGAGTTCAAGCTGGTGGAGGGTCCGACGGTACAGTAGCGCATGCTGCTTGTCTTTAAATGCAGACCATAAGTCAGGCGACGTCGCCCGAGCATCGCAGCGCGTGTGCACATAGAGATGTCGAAGGACTTCGGTGTCTCCGAGCATTTCAGCAAACAAGGCGATATTCGCAGGATCATCGATATCATGCCTCTGCCAATAAAGGCCCATGCGGAGATGGTGAAGGATGACGGTGGAAGCGATACGACGTTCTTCGGCGTCAAACCCAAGGCTCGCCAAAATAAGATCTGCTTCCGCGGCTCCACGTTCAGCATGCCCCGCAATACCTTCTGCCTTGGCGATGTCGTGAAGAAGAAGTGTGCTATATAGTAAATCTGGGTGCTGTGTGCCGAGGAGAATTTCCCGGTGCGAAAGTTCTATGGGTGTATTCTCATTAAAGACCGCATCCAACTCGAGTAAGCAACGGAGCGTGTGAACATCTGCCGTCCATCGGTGATAAAACTCGAACTGCACCAAGCAGTGCAAACGCGCAAAATTAGGTATCAATCGATACAGTAAACCATGCTCACGCAATGCATCGACCGCTGGGAAAACTTTGCCGCGCTCTGAGAGTATTTCGCGTAGTATTTTCGTCGATCGCTTGGATGAAGCCAGTGCCGGCTCAAACAAAACACGCCGTGCACGCACCAAGAGCGAGGTTTCGCGGTCGGGCTTGGCACCATGAATCTGGCACAACCTAAACAAGTAAACCAGCCGGATGGGGTCTTCATCGAACACAAGGGGGTTAATAGCTTTCGCTACCCCGCCTTTGCGTAACATAAATCCATCTTCGGTTATCCAAGGACCCGAACCTTCTGGCTCAGGTTCGCGCAGCACCAAGCCGTCAATCACTTCGGCACAGCGCCGAACATGGTCAGCTGCATCAAAATAGCTCCGCATTAAAGCGCCGATGCGCACGGCAATATCGCCTTCAAAACCTAAGGCTGTACTCACGGTATCTTGCCGTTCAAGTGACAGAATTTCTGTAGGACGTGTCGACTGGAAGTGAAGTTCGCAACGCAAACGAAGCAAGGTGGAGCGAGCTTGGTAAAATCTCTTAGCTTCATTAACAGGTAAAAGCCCACTTGTGCCTAAGGCTCCAGGGCCAGCGACTCCCTTAGCAATCCGCACCAACCAAAGTGTGGCATGGACATCACGGAGTGACCCAACCCCATTTTTAAGATCCGGTTCTTGCAGGTATGCACTCCCACCGGCCTTCGTACGTCGTTGACGTTGGGCTTCGACGATTTGTTGAGCGAGCGGTAGCCAACCTTCACGGGCATGCTCAAGGGCGACAATCGCATCGACCTCAGAGAAACCCTCCAAAGGTCCCGCAAGGTGACGTCGATCAAGTAGCGC
The DNA here is from genome assembly GCA_903929325.1 of uncultured Opitutia bacterium. Taxonomy (GTDB): domain Bacteria; phylum Verrucomicrobiota; class Verrucomicrobiia; order Opitutales; family UBA953; genus UBA8828. Next base: position 2,721 of record CAIYUD010000068.1, read on the forward strand.
AACACGGAAGTATAAATCTGTACGGGCAGCATCTCGGATTTCATCCAAGGTGCGCACTGAATGTCCGACTTTTAATCCTAAATCCCACAGAGGATAAAGTAGGGCTTCGGCGGCTGCGCGCGTTTCCTGAGAATCTTTGAGAATAACTAAGAGTAAATCGATGTCACTATGCGGACATAACTCCGCACGTCCGTAGCCACCTAACGCAAGTACCGTCAGACCCGATGTCGCACCGGGCGTTCTTTCATAAAGAGCTGAAAGCAACAGATCGATGGTGAACGATCGAATCGCCGTCGTTACATCGCCTTGTGCCCCTGCTCGGTGTGCTTCGAGTTGAATAGATTTAGCTTCAGTTAAGAAAGCTTTAGCACGGCCAAGGAATACGTCAGGACTGGAGGTAGACTCGACTAAGCCCTGGCGCAAAGCGCTTTGGCGTAACCGTGTCTCTGCAGACCCCGTATCAGTCATCGCTCCAACGCTGTTAGGCCCGGTCCAAGGAGCAAGCGGGATTGCCAAATTGGGCCAAGTCTGCAGAAAACTCTACATGCAATGGCTCCAACAACTGTACTCTGAAGACGGCTTACGTACATTGGTCGGTGATATGGGACTCATTGTTTTAGTCATCATTGTCTTTTCCGAAACAGGCTTATTGGCAGGGTTCTTCCTTCCAGGAGACTCTCTCCTCGTCACCGCCGGAATTTTAACCGTTTCGACTCCCGTGCATCCTGCTATTTTAGATTTCTCCACCACCTTAGTGACGCTCACTTTGGCAGCCATCATTGGTAATGAAGTCGGTCGATGGCTTGGCAACCGAATGGCGATTGCCATTCGACAGCGTCCAGATGGGTGGCTGTTTCGCCAAAAGCACCTCGCAGCTGCTGAAACTTACTATACTGAAAAAGGTGCTCTCTCACTCGTGCTCGCCCGTTTTATTCCCGTCTTACGTACGTTTGTACCATTTGTAGCCGGTATGGGTAAAATGCCTAGCATACGCTTTACGGTTTGGAATATCACGGGCGCGATCCTTTGGGTTCCAACATTACTCGCAGTCGGTCATTTCATCGGCACAACCCCACTTGCACAAGAATTACCTAAAGTCATATTGGTCGTTATCAGTATCTCGTTTCTCCCACTGATTATTGGGGCGGTCCGTAAACTCTGGAAAACGCGCAGTCTTTAAGCCGTCGGAATCCAAAAACGGAAGCAGGTGCCGGTTGCACCGGTGGATTCGATGGCAATGTCACCTCGGTGAGACCGGATAATCCGTTTCACAATGGCGAGACCTAGGCCGGTCCCGTCCTCACGGCCGGTAAAGAATGAATCAAAGATGCGTGGCTGTATTTCAGGTGAAATACCTGTACCGGTATCTTTTACGCGCACAACGACACACTCAGCCCCAGCAACGTTCTCCGTGGTTAAGACTATCTTAATGCTGCCCCCTTGGGGCATTGCCTGAATCGCATTCATTAAAAGATTGAGGTATACCTGCTGAATTTGTCCGGCATCTGCTTGCACCGAATGCTGAGTGGACACTGTCTCAACTTCGCAACTTACATTAGCCTGCTCGAGTTTGAGGCGTATCAATAAAATGACTTGGCGAGCGAGTACTCCTAAGTCGAGCGACTTGAAGGCGCCCGATTGACTCTTGGCTAATGAAAGCACGCGCGAGACAACCCCTTCCATATGTCCGACTTTTTCGCGCATCACTTCTAAGTCCTGACGACGCGGATCCCCTTCGGTTAGCCCTTCCCCAATCGTATCAGCTAAAAGACGCATCACCGTTAAGGGATTACGAATTTCATGGGCAATTTCAGCCGACAGCATTCCGAGCGCCGTTAACCGTTCGCTCCGTCGCAAATCTTGTTCGACCGCAAACATCTTAGCATAAAGACGTACGTTGCGCAGGGATACCGCTGCATAGGATGCAACCGTCGTAAGAATCCTTCGCTCGTCATCTGAAAAACGTCGAGGTCCATCACTGATACAAAGGAGAACCCCAAAAGCCTCCTGCTCAAGGGCGACGGGCACTGCGAGTAATGTCGAATCCGCGACCGTATTTGATAAACGGGTAAATAGGTTTTCTTCTGTGCGTCCGGCGCCTGCAATCTCGACACTTTTACGACGCTGCAGTGACGTGCCCAAGGCGGAGTCGTTTAGATGAATACGTGGAGAAAACTCTGTATCTGCAAGGTCACCTTCGGACGCACCTGGAATGAGTTCATCCGCTTGTAACACGAAAAATGCAGTGGCACGTAAACGTAATAATGAACGCGCGTGACGGACTAAGTCATGGGTGATACCAGACTCATCACGGTCGCGTACGAGCTCTTGGCCGGCAGCTAAGATGGCTTCAAGTTGTGCGGTCTTAGCCCGCAACTGCCCGAGCATCCATAATCGACCGACCGATTTAGCTGCTTCGGCGGTAACTAAAGCCAACAACTCTAGGTCGGATTCACTAAAGGCATCAACGCGATCCGAGTCACAGTTAACAACGCCAACAACTTGACCTAAAATTTCCATCGGAACTGCTAACTCAGAACGTACTTCAGGACGTAACTCACGGTACCGTGCATCAAGACGAACATCTGATACTCGTAATGGCTTGGCGTTGAGCGCAACCCACCCGGTTATACCTGAACCCAACGGTAATGTCGTGTTTTTGACTTCAGCACCTAACCCGCGACTCACTTCGATGCGCAAAGTAGCAGATGCGGGCTCAATTAGAGCAATAGAAGCACTCGAAGCGCCGAGGGTCGCGACGACTTCATCAAGGATGCGAGCAAGTGCCTCGCGCGGATCTTCGGTGGCATTAACCTGTGCACTAATCCGAACGAGACACCCCAAGGATCGCTGGTCGCGAGAAGCAGTTGGGCTTAAGGGGCTCTCGGGCATTAGATCGTATGATCCATGTCGAGGGCAGGTGCATCCTGGCGGGATTGTCCGACAATCACTGCCGGCACTCCCGCAGCCGTCGCATGCGCAGGTACATCGATAAGAACAACAGACCCTGCACCGATTTTAGCGCCATTACCGACAGTTATATTTCCGAGAATTTTTGCACCAGCCCCAATGAGGACGCCACTACGAATCTTGGGGTGACGATCCCCGCGCTGTTTACCGGTGCCACCGAGCGTAACTTCGTGGAGGAAGGAAACGTTGTCTTCGACTTGTACAGTCTCTCCGGCAACAAAACCCGTGGCATGGTCCAAGAGAATACCTGTACCGAAACGTGCTGCGGGATGAATATCGACGGCTAAGTGCTCAGAGCACAGCGACTGAATATGGAATGCCATTTCACGACGGCCTGCTTTCCAGAGCGCATGTGCAAAACGGTGACAGGTGATAGCGTGGAAACCTTTGTACCAAAGAAAAGGCACGAGGGCGTTTTCAGAAGCAGGATCACGCTCAAGGATCGCCCGAATATCTCCGCGTGCTTGTTGCACGATTGTGGTATCGCGTACGAGCATCTCGTCAAAAACCCGTCCAATCGAAGTCGCTTCGGACATCGATGCCGTGATGCGTTCAGAAATACGTCGCGCAAGACCATCACCAAAATCGCGACGGCCGAGGACGTAACGCTCGAGCATAGGCTGGAGTACAACCTCAGATTTCGCATACGCCCCTGCCCGCTCCTGCAATTCATGCCAGAGTGAGGCATCGGTAGCTGTGACAATGGCAATGGTGCTCATAACTAGCCTTAGGGGTATGGACAGGTAGAAGAGGACTAAAGCCTAAAGAGCACAAAACCGAGCTGGGTACACATTTAACGAAACCCAGAGCCCCTTTGGGTGTTTAATGGACGTATATCATCATCATGCGCCACCTCACCCTGTTCCTCGCGTTCTTAACCCCCCTCTTGGCCACAGCCGATGCCACAGTGGGCAAAGCCGCACCTGACTTCACACTGTCTACGGCTGACGGCAAAACAGTCAGCCTCGCCGACCTGAAAGGTAAAGTCGTTGTGCTCGAATGGTTCAGCCCGGCCTGCCCCTACAGCGGCGTAAAATTCTATCGCACAGGTAAAATGCAAGAGATTCAAGCCAAGGCCGCAGAACTCGGCGCCACATGGATTGCGGTAAACTCTGGAACGGCTAATTCTGCAGCTGATTTAGCCAAGTTCGCCTCCGAATGGAAAGTGCCAGCCACCATTGGCATCGATGCTGATGGCAAGATTGGACATGCCTATGGCGCCAAGAGCACACCGCATTGCTTCGTGATTAACGCCGAAGGTATCCTCGTCTACAAAGGCGGGATTGATAGCAATAAGAGCAATAAGTTTGTCGAAGGTGACTTAACTAAGAATCACGTACTGGCGGCACTTCAGGATCTTAAAGCAGGACGTGCGGTGGCTACACCAACTGCACCGGCTTACGGTTGCCCAGTAAAATACTGATACAGTCTCAGCATTGATTAACAAAAAGCCCCGGAAACTCCGGGGCTTTTTTATGCACTTAGACTTTATCTTAGAAACTATAGCCGACGCTGATCTTAATAATTGGGAACATGTTAACGTCCGCTACGTCCTTTGCATACTTTGCGCGTTGAGCGTTAAAATTCGCATCGAACCCAGGGATTGCACCCAAACTGTCTGAGCGCGTCATAACCAAATCTGGGTTGCCAAT